>DASPKR010000446.1:0-10373 GCA_035627975.1 Pyrinomonadaceae bacterium
TGGGCTCGATGAAGGTGCGGCCGACGTAGTGGTTACGCACCAGCCCGAAGCGGAAGGCGAGGCCGCTCCGCGCCGCGTAGCCTATCGCCGCGGCCACGCCCGAGTCGGGCACGGGGACGACGATGTCGGCGTCGGCCGGGTGCTCGACCGCGAGGCGTTTGCCCATCTTGTGCCGCGACTCGTTGACCGAGCGGCCGTAAACGCGCGAGTCGGGCCGCGAGAAATAGACGTGCTCGAAGACGCAGAAGGAGTGCTGCCGCCGCGGCAGGGGGAAGGAGGAGCGCAGGCCCTCTTCGTTTATGACTATCATCTCGCCGGGCTCAACGTCGCGGACGTAGCGCGCTTCGATGAGGTCGAAGGCGCAGGTCTCGGAGGCGACCACCCATGCGTCGCCGAGGCGGCCCAGGGCGAGCGGGCGAAAGCCGCGCGGGTCGCGGACGGCTATGAGCGCCTGCGGCGTGAGGAAGAGCATGGAGAAGGCGCCCTCGGTCTCCGCGAGGACTTCGGCGACCGCCCCCTCGACCGTGGTCGAGCGCGAGCGCGCTATGCGGTGCAGTATGACTTCCGTGTCGGAGGTGGACGAGAAGATGGCGCCGTCGCGCTCGAGCTCGCGGCGGTCTTCAGTGGCGGAGGGGAGGTTGCCGTTGTGGCACACGGCTATCTGGCCGTGCTTGCAGGCGATGAGGAACGGCTGCGCCTCGCGTATTGAGACCTCGCCCGCGGTCGAGTAGCGCGTGTGACCTATGGCGCTCGAGCCGGGAAGGCGGTCGAGCCTCTCCTCGACGAAGACCTCGGAGACGAGCCCCATCGCGCGCTCCGAGCGCAGCTCGCCGTCGGCGGCGACGATGCCGCACGACTCCTGCCCGCGGTGCTGCAACTGGTACAGGCCGAGGTACGTGAGGCGCGCGGCCTCCGCGTGGCCGTAGATGCCGAACACGCCGCACTCGTCGTGGAACCCGTCCATAGCCGTCTCGCTCACGCCGTTCGTCTCTGTCGAGGCCCCGCGGCCGCCGTCCGAGTTTGAAGCGGCATTGTAGCACCCGCGCCCGGCTATTGCGGAATGCGTATTTAAAGACGGCGCGCCCTTCATCAAACGTAAATCCGTCGTGCTATGATGGCCGCATTAAATCCTTTCGGGGGAGGGCGGCCCAAGTGTTCGGAGTTAAGGTTTACGGCGCCGACTGGTGCGAGGACACGCGCCACGCGCTCGACTTCCTGGATCGCCTCGGCGTCGCCTACGAGTACGTGGACATCGAGCGCGACGAGGCCGCGCGCGAGTGGGTCAAGGGGCAGAACGGCGGGAAGGAGCGCAAGCCCACGGTCAACGTTGCCGGCCAGATTCTCTGCGCCCCGACGGATCACGACTTGACGGCCGCGCTGCGCGAGCGGGGCCTGATGGCCTGACGGGGCGCGCTCTTGGGGATGGAGGACGGGCGGAGTTTGAAGAGAGACCTGCTGGCCGCGCTCGTGCGCGCGGGGCTCGTGCTCGCGCTGGTGTGGGCCGTGTGGGGCGTTTACGCCGCGCTGCCGCACGAGGAGGAGGCCGCGCTGCCCGCCGCCCGCGAGGAGCAGAGGGGCTCGACCTCGCTGCGAATAATCCTGCGGCGCCCCACCATCGAGCCGCTCGCCGCCGCGCGCAGCACCGTCCGACTCTACCCCATAAACATGGCGGCGGCGCGCAGCGAGTACGACTCCGAGCGGCGGCCCGGCGTCCGCTTCGAGGAGTTCGCGACGCGCCTGATGGGCGGCCGCCAGCCGCTCACCGTCGAGCTCGACGAGCGCGGCGAGGCAGTCGTCTCAGTCCCGCCGGGCCGCTGGTGGGTTCACGCCTCGGTCGAGGGCGGGCGCGAGCTGACATGGCGCCTGCCCGTCAACGTCACGGGCCGCGACAAGACCGTCGAGCTCACGCCCGAGAACGCCTACGCCCGCGCGAAGAGATTCTGAAAAGTAGTCAGTAGAAAAACTTTTCGCCGGACGGTCGTCAGGGTGAAAGCCTCGGCGCCCGCCGTGCTGAGCCTACTGACTACTGACCACTTCTTTATGAGAGCCCTGCGCTTCGACGGTGAGGGTTTAAGGGTCGCGGACGTTCCCGCGCCGTCGCGGGAGGGCGAAGCGCTGGTGCGTGTGCTGCTGTCGGGCGTCTGCAACACTGACCTCGAAATTGTGCGCGGTTACGCGGGCTTCCGGGGGACGCTGGGCCACGAGTTCGTCGGTATGGTCGAGCGCGCGCCGGGCCGTGAGGAGTTGATTGGCCGTCGGGTGGTCGGGGAGATAAACGCGGGCTGCGGGCGTTGCGAGCTGTGCGCGGGCGGCGATGCGCGCCACTGCGCGGAGAGAACCGTGCTCGGCATCGTGGGCCGCGACGGCGCGCACGCCGAGTACCTGCAACTGCCGGCCGTGAACCTCCTGCCCGTCCCCCCGGAAGTGCCGGACGAGCGGGCCGTCTTCGCCGAGCCGCTCGCGGCCGCGTGCGCCGTGACGGAGCGCGTCGAGGTTGTTGAGGGCGAGCGCGTCGCCGTCGTGGGCGACGGAAAGCTCGGGCTGCTCTGCGCGCAGGCTCTGAGGGCGACTACGCGCGCCGCGGCCGTGGTGCTCGTCGGCCGCCACGAGGCGAAGATGGAAGTTGCGCGCCGGCGCGGCGTCGAGACCGTCCGGGCAGACGCCCTGCCCGCATCCTTCAAGCGCGCGTTCGGCGTGGCGGTCGAGGCTTCGGGCTCGCCCTCTGGTTTCGCCGCCGCGCTCGGTCTTCTCGCCCCGCGCGGCACGCTAGTCCTCAAGTCAACCTTCCACGGCGCGACCGAGATTAACGCCGCGCCCGTCGTCGTTGACGAGATAAGCATCGTCGGCTCGCGGTGCGGCCGCTTCGCCCCGGCGCTCGAACTCTTGAAGGCGGGCGCCGTTGACGTGGAGGGCATGATTCACGACTGCCTCCCGCTCGCAGAAGGCCCCCGCGCCTTCGAGCGCGCCGCCGCGCCCGGCGTCCTCAAAGTCCTGCTTAGACCCTGAAAGAAGTGGCAGGCGACGGGCGACGAGATAAAACCCTCCCGCCCGTCACCTCTTTATGAAGCTCAAGGCCAACCTCGGCGCGGACGCGGCGATACTGCTGGTGACGCTCGTCTGGGGCTCGACCTTCGTCGTCGCGCGCGACATCCTCGACTACTGGCCGCCGCTCGCGTACCTCTCGCTGCGCCTCACACTCGCGGCGCTCATGTTCGCGGCGCTCTTCGCGCGGCGCGTGCTCGCGGCCGGGCGCGAGGACTGGCGCGCGGGGATAACGCTCGGGCTGCTCGTCGGCGGGGCCATCCTCGGCCAGACCGTGGGCCTTCAGTTCACTACCCCCGCCAAGTCCGCCTTCATATCGAGTTTGACGACGCCGCTGGTGCCGCTCGTAGCGTACCTTCTTACGCGCGCGCGGCCGAGCCGAGAGAACTTCGCGGGCGTCGTGCTCGCCTCCGCGGGCGGCGCCCTCATACTCGCACCGGCGGGCGAGGGCGGCGTGAACCTGGGCGACTTGATAACGCTCGCGACCACGGCCCTGTTCGCAACTCACATAACTCTGATGAGCGCCTACGCGCGGCGGCTGGGCACGCGGCTGCTCGGCGTGTTGCAGATACTCGTGGCCGCGGCGGTCGTCGCGGCCGCCTGGGTGCTGCTTCACGCGTACGGGGCCGCTACCGGCGGTCTGCCCGAGGCGCTCGCGCGCGAGACTGCGCCGCTCGTGTGGTCGGCCCGCGTGGTCTGGCAGCTAGTCTATCTCGCGGCGGTGGCGACCGTGGCGGTCTTCCTCCTGTGGGCGTGGGGGCAGTCGCGAATGTCGGCCACGCACGCGGCGATAATATTCAGCCTGGAGCCGGTCTTCGCCACTCTGTTCGCGGTGCTCCTGCGCGGCTCGGCCGAGTGGTCGGGCGGGCGCTCGACCGTCGGCGCCGCGCTCGTCGTCGCGGGCGTTGTCGTCTCGGAGTTGCGCTGGGGGAGGGGAGCGGAAGGCGAGGACGTTTGAGGGGCGCGTCGCGGGCGCCCCTGTTGACTACTTCGCCCTGCCGCGCTGGGAGAGGGTTTCGTCGAGGGCGTCGAGGTACTTGTTGAAGGCTTCGGCGTAGCGGCCCTCGCGCAGCATGGGCGTCATCACGCCGCCCAGGTCGGCGACGGTCTCCTCGGGCAAGTCCTTTTCGAGGCTGGTGGTGACCTGTATGTGCCAGCGGCGGTCGTTGACGGCGAAGAGCAGAAGGATGCCGCCGCCCGGCTCGCCCGCCTTCGGCCCGATGCCCCAGCCGCGCGCGACGGCGAGCGAGTATTCGTCAATGTCGCGCCCGCCCGTCGTGCCCACGGTCGCCAGCGCGACCTCGACCTTCGTGCGCTCTTTAAGGGCGACCAGCCTGCTCTCTAAATGCTCTCTGTCCGCGCCGTTCAGGACTTTCGCGAAGTCGTTGACGTGGCCGGTCGGGGCGGGCAGCGGGCTAGTCGTTGCGCCTGCGTCCTTCGGAGTGTCGGCCGTGGCTGCGCCCTTCGGGACGAGCGAGGCGGCGCTGGGCGGAGGCGCCCCGGCGCCCTGCCCCGCGGTCGAAGGCACGGAGGCGCACCCGGCCGCCGCCAGCGCGGCGAAGACGAGAACTGCGGCGGCTCCGGCGGTCGCGCGTTTTCTTCGGCTCATAAGGTTCTCCGGCGGGCGCTGACGATTAGAGGGCAGTTGCGGGGGAGGCCCCGCGGCGGCGCGTGGATTATACACGCGGGGCTCTATTAGTCATATAGTTGTAAATTGGCGGGGCGGGCGCCCCCGACAGTCTTTGCGGCGGGTGGCGGCATTGGTTATACTCGGGGCTCGCCGCTGTGCTCGCTTAAAGTTTCCCCTCGTCCCGAGACGCACAGAGAGATTGGCGGCACGCGCGTCGCCGCTCTAACACGCGCAGACGCGCCGGCCGCCGAGGGTTTCCCGGCCGCATTCGAAGTTAAGGGTGGTAAAAGTTTTATGCTGCAAATCCCTAAAGGCCAGACGACGGAAGCCGAGCGCGCCATCCTGCGCAAGCTGCGTGTGTGGATAGCCGCGCTCGGCGCGGCCTGCCTGCTCGTCGGAATAGGCTTGGGCGCGATGCTGACCGACACGCGCACCCACGCGCTCGACGACGACCCCGCGGGCGGGGCGAGCATCGCGCAGATAGCGCGCGCGCCCGAAGCGCTCTCGGCCTCGTTCGCCGAGATAGCGCGCAGGGTCGAGCCCTCGGTCGTCAACATAGACACGGCCTCGGCCGCGCCGCAGACGGCCGAGCGGGACGAGGGCGACGACGGCGAGGAGGGCGAGAACCCTCTGCTCGACATGCTGCGCCGCCACTCGCGGCGGCCCGCGCGCGGCGTGGGCAGCGGCTTCGTCGTTGACCCGAAGGGGCTGATACTGACGAACTACCACGTAGTCGAGGGCATGACGAGCATAATGGTCAGGCTCCAGTCGGGCGAGACTCTGCGCGGCCGCATCATCGGCTTCGACGAGGAGACCGACATCGCCGTCGTCAAGGTCACGCCGCCGCGCGACCTGCCCGCCGTCACCATCGGCAACTCCGACGACGTGCAGACGGGCGACTGGGTGCTCGCCATCGGCTCGCCCTTCGGGCTTGAGCAGACCGTCACGGCCGGCATCATCTCTACGAAGGAGCGGCAGACCGACCCACGCGCCAGCTTCCGGCGGTTCCTACAGACCGACGCCGCCATTAACCGCGGCAACTCCGGCGGCCCGCTCGTCAACATGCGCGGCGAGGTCATCGGCATCAACTCGCAGATAGCGACCTCTACCGGCGACTACAACGGCATCGGCTTCGCGCTCCCGGCCAACATCGCCTCCTCCGTCTTCAAGCAGATAATGTCCGAGGGGAAGGTCCGGCGCGGCTACCTCGGCGTCTTCCTCGACAGCGTCAAGCCGGAGTTCGCGCGCGTCTATGGCATGCAGGAGGCGAAGGGCGCCATCATCAAGGACATGGCGAAGGAGGAGGGGCCGGCCGCCAAAGCGGGCATCCTCACCAACGACATCATCGTCGAGTTCAACGGCCAGCAGGTCGCCAACGCACAGGACTTGATTAACAAGGTAGCGGCGACGTCCGTCGGCGCCACTGTCCCCGTCGTTTACCTTCGCGAGATGAGCAACAAGTTGGAGCGGCGCACGACGAGCATAACGGTCGGCGAGCGCCCGCCGCTCAACGAGAACGAGACGGAGCGCGGCGAGGGCGGCAAGGTCGAGACCGTGCGGCCGAACGCCGGGGAGGCGCCCAAGGGCGACGCCCGCGCGCAGTCCGACAAGCCCGCGCTCGGCATGAAGGTCAGCGAGCTGACGCAGCAGATAGCCAACGAGCGGAACCTGAAGGGCGTGCGCGGCCTCTACGTGCAGGAGGTTGACCAGATAGGGCTCGCATACGACGCCGGCCTGCGCCGCCACATGGTCATACAGCGCGTCAACCGCCAGCCCGTCGCGTCGCTCGAAGACTTCGAGCGCGTCATCAGCTCGCTCAAGCCCGGCGACCCCATCGTCATGCACGTCGCAGTCGGCACCGGCGGCGTCGAGGGGCGCATAACGCAGTCAATTATCCAGTTCACCTACCAGTAAGCAGTCAGCAATAAGCGGTCTGCGGTCAGCCGGAAGCTGGTCGCTGACCGCTTATTGCTGACCGCTGACAGCTTTCTCATGGCTCAGGCGAAAAAAGCTCTCAATAAAAACGGCAAGGCGAAGAGGGGCGGGCGCTCCGCGGCTCCCGCCCCTCGCCCTTCGGCGCAGACTTACCTCAACTACATAGGCGGGCGCTGGGTGCCTTCCGCCTCCGGCGAGACGTTCGAGAACACGAGCCCGGCCGACACGCGCGACGTGGTCGGCCGCTTCCCGCTCTCGACGACGGAAGACATGGAGCGCGCCGTGGAGGCCGCTGCCGCTGCGGCAGACCGCTGGCGGAGACTTCCCGCGCCGCGCCGCGCCGAAATCCTCTTCCGCCTCGGCGAGATTCTCATACGCCGCAAGGACGACTTCACGCGCGACATGACGCGCGAGATGGGGAAGGTTTTGCGCGAGGCCGGCGGCGACGTGCAGGAGGCCATAGACTGCACCTACTACACGGCCGGCGAGGGGCGCCGCCTCCACGGCTACACGACGCCGGCCGAGATGCCCGACAAGTTCGCCATGTGCGTGCGCCAGCCCGTCGGCCTGTGCGGGCTAATCACGCCCTGGAACTTCCCGATGGCGATACCTTCGTGGAAGCTCATCCCGGCCCTGGTGTGCGGTAATACCGTCGTCATCAAGCCGGCCGAAGATACGCCGCTCTCGACCTACAACCTGATTAAGGCTTGCGAAGAGGCGGGAATCCCGCCCGGCGTCGTCAACATGGTGACGGGCCACGGCGAGACCGTGGGCGCCGCCCTCACCGAGCACCCTTCCGTCCGGCTCATCTCCTTCACGGGCTCGACCGAGGTCGGGCGCATAGTCGCCTCGGCCTGCGCCGAGCGCAACGCCATCTGCTCGCTCGAGATGGGCGGCAAGAACGTGATAATGGTGATGGAGGACGCAGACCTCGACCTCGCCGTCGAGGGCGCCGTCTGGGGCGCCTTCGGCACCTCGGGGCAGCGCTGCACGGCCTCCTCGCGCATCGTCGCGCACAAGAGAATCTACAAGAAGTTCACGCAGAAGCTCGTCGAGCGCACGCGCGCCCTGCGCGTCGGCGACGGGTTAGACGAGCGCACGGACGTGGGGCCTGTGATTAACGCCGACGCCGTGCACAAGATTCTGGGCTACATCGAAATCGGCGAGCGCGAGGACGGCGCCCGCCTCGCGTGCGGCGGGCGACGCCTCGACACGGGCGCGCACGCGCACGGCTACTTCGTCGAGCCCACCGTCTTCACAGACGTCGCGCCCGACATGCGCATAGCGCAGGAGGAGATTTTCGGCCCCGTCACGGCCGTAATCCCCGCCGACTCGCTCGAAGAGGCGGTGGAGATTGGCAACGGCGTGCGCTACGGCCTTTCGGCCTCCATCTACACCTCGGACGTCAACCGCGCCTTCCGCGCCATGAACGAGATGTACACGGGCATCTTCTACGTCAACTCCTCGACCATCGGCGCGGAAGTCCACCTTCCCTTCGGCGGCACGAAGGCCACCGGCAACGGCCACCGTGAGGCCGGAACGCAGGTCTTGGACATCTTCACCGAGTGGAAGTCCATCTACGTGGACTACAGCGGCAAGCTACAGCGCGCGCAGATTGACGAAGTTAATTTCGAGTAGGCGAGGGCTCCCGGAAAATCCCAACGAACGGAGAAGAGCAACGTGATAGTCGGACTCCCCAAGGAGATTAAGGACAACGAGTACCGGGTGGGGCTGACGCCCGCGGGCGTGCGGGCGCTGACGGACGCCGGCCACCGCGTCATCGTCGAGCGCTCGGCCGGAGAGGGCTCAGGCTTTGACGACTCGCTCTACGAGAAGGCCGGGGCGAGCATCATCCCTTCGGCCGACGACGTCTGGGCCGAGGCCGAGATGATCGTCAAGGTCAAGGAGCCGATAGCGCCCGAGTACCCGCGCATGAAGGAGGGGCTGCTGCTCTTCACGTACCTGCACCTCGCGCCCGACCCGAAGCAGACCGAGGCGCTGCTCAGCAGCAAAGTGACGGGCGTCGCCTACGAGACGATAACGGACAGGAGGGGGACGCTGCCGCTCCTTACTCCGATGTCTGAGGTGGCGGGGCGCATGGCCGTGCAGGTCGGCGCGCAGTATTTGGAGAAGATGAACGGCGGGCGCGGCGTGCTTCTGGGCGGCGTCCCCGGAGTGCCGGCGGCGCGCGTGGTCATCATAGGCGGCGGGGTGGTGGGGACGAACGCGGCGAAGATGGCCGTAGGCATGGGCGCGCAGGTAACGATAATTGACCGCGACCTCGACCGGCTGCGCGACCTCGACGACATCTTCCTCTCGAAGGTCTCGACGCTCGCCTCTTCGGCTTACGCCATCCACGGCGCGATCTCGGAGGCCGACCTAATCATCGGCGCCGTGCTCGTGGCCGGCGCGGCCGCGCCGAAGCTGGTTACGCGCGAGATGCTCAAGGACGTGCCGAACGGCGCCGTCATCGTGGACGTGGCCGTTGACCAGGGCGGCTGCATCGAGACGACGCGGCCGACGACGCACTCGAACCCGACCTTCTACGAGGAGGGGGTGCTTCACTACTGCGTGGCGAACATGCCGGGGGCGGTGCCGCGCACCTCGACCTTCGCCCTGACGAACGCCACGCTCCCTTACGTCGTGAAACTCGCCAACCTCGGCTTCCTCGACGCCATCTCCTCAGACCCCGGCCTGCGCGAGGGCGTCAACACCTATGCGGGCAAGCTCACCTACGAGGCCGTGGCCGTCGCGCAGGGGCTCGATTACACGCCGCTCGAAGAGATGCTCGGCGGCGGCGCGGGCGCGGGCAAGGGCGCCTGAGACGATTGTGGGTCGTAGATTTCGGATTGCGGAATGAAGAGAGAGGGTTGACGACGGCGCGGCCGTCGTCAACCCTCTCGGCTTTCTGACACGCAATTGTTCAGGAGTAGCGGATGCCGCCGGCGTTGAGGGCGTAGAGTATTATGAGGAGCACGACGACGGCGACGCCGACGCCGATGGCAATCTTGGCGCCGGTCTAGAGATTGTTGCCGCGCGCCCCGTGCCAAAAAAAGGCCGCGCCTCCACGCGCGGCCCTTTGTTTTTACAAGTCGGCTTTCCGGGCGCTCAGGCGTCTCCGCCGAGCAGCCTCGTCAGGCAGCCGGTCAGCTCCT
Source organism: Pyrinomonadaceae bacterium (assembly GCA_035627975.1). Classification (GTDB taxonomy): domain Bacteria; phylum Acidobacteriota; class Blastocatellia; order Pyrinomonadales; family Pyrinomonadaceae; genus QHXN01. The sequence continues at coordinate 9,763 of DASPKR010000446.1, forward strand.
CGGGCCGGACGGGCTTCGACAGGTAAACGTCCGCACGCTCGACGGCGTCGGTCTCCCATGCGTTGCGGTCGGCGCCGCTCAGGAGGACTACGGGCAGCGTGTTGAGTTTCGGGTGGCGGCGGACGAAGCGGCAAAGCTCGTGGCCGCTCAACTGCGGCATGAGCGCGTCGGTGACGACGGCGTCCACGTCCGCCGAGAGCGCGGCCTTCATGGCTTCGAGCCCGTCTGCGGCGGCGATGACGCCGTAGCCCGCGCGGCCGAGTATGACTTCGAGGTAGCGACGCAGCGAGCGGTCGTCTTCGGCGAGGAGCACCGTGGGCCTCGTCTTTGCCGCGGCGGGGACGGCCGCGAGGAGGTCTGCGTCGTTAATAGTCGTGCTCATGTCGGGCGGGCTCGGAAGTGTCGTGCCTAATTCGGTTCGTGGACGCACGCGCGCGTGCGCAGCGGGCTGTCGGCGGAAGATTTTGGGCAAGCGCCGTGCCGTTTCGCAGGCGGCGACCAGGAACGGCGCGGGGCTGTTTATAAGAGCGAGGCTTCGCTGCGGAAAGGCCGGGTTTTAAAGGCGTCGCGGGGCTTTCAAGGAGAGCGGCCGGGAAAAGTGCGGCCACAGA
>DASPKR010000447.1:0-7078 GCA_035627975.1 Pyrinomonadaceae bacterium
CGCGGAACTCCGACGCGCTCTGGAAGCGGTGCGCCGGGTCTTTGGCGATGGCGCGGCCGATGGCCTGCTCGACGACCTCGGGGATGTTGGGGTTAATCTGCCGGGGCGCGACGGGCATCTGCTCGATCTGCGCCTTCATCAGCTCGAACTCGTTCGTGATGTCGAAGGGGATGCGGCCCGTCAGCATCTCGTAGAGGAGCATGCCCAGCGAGTAGATGTCGGAGCGCGCGTCCGTCTCCTGCCCGCGCACCTGCTCGGGCGACATGTACTCGATTGTGCCGATGACGTTGCCCTGGCGGGTCATGCGGGCGGTGCCGAGTATGCGCGCGATGCCGAAGTCGAGCACCTTGAGGTTGCCCTTCTCGGTCAGCATCATGTTGGCGGGCTTGATGTCGCGGTGGATGATGCCGAAGTCGTGCGCGTGCTGTATGCCGTCAAGCACCTGGCAGAAGAGCGGCACGGCCTGCTCGGCCGCGAGCGCGCCGCGCTCCTGTATGACGTGGTCGAGCGTGACGCCGCGGACGAACTCCAAGACCATGAAGAAGCTGTCGCCCTGCCGCATGAAGTTGTAGAGCGTTGCGATGTTCGGGTGGTTGAGCTTGGCGAGCGTGACGGCCTCACTCCGGAAGCGCTCGACGACCTGCGGCTGGCTCGCAAGCTCGGGCCGCAGGAACTTAATGGCGACCTCGCGCTCGAGCATCATGTCCACGCCGCGGAAGACGGCGCCCATGCCGCCCTCGCCCAGCTTCTGTTCGATCTTATAGTTGCCTACGATTTGTCCGATCATCTTAGTGCCTCCACCTCGCGCGTCGTCGGGGCCGGCTCGGCCCCCGCGCGGGCAGTCCCCGCCGGGACGACGCCCATTATACCCACGGTGATGTTGTCGTGGCCGCCGCGCTCCTTGGCGAGCGCGATCAGCCGCTCGCAGGCGGCGTGAACGTCGCCCGCGCCGGAGACCGTGTGCTTAATCTCCGCGTCCTGCACGAGGTCGTGCAGCCCGTCCGAGCAGAGCAGGAAGAAGTCGCCCTCGCGCACCTGGAAGGGCTTCAAGACCGATACCTCGACATCGGGCGTGGTGCCGAGCGCGCGCAGGATGACGTTCTTGTCCTCGTGCGTGCGCGCCTCCTCCTTCGAGATGAGCCCGTGCTTGACCATCTCCATCACGGCCGAGTGGTCTTCCGAGAGCTGGTAAATCTCCCCGCCGCGCAGCATGTAGAGCCGGCTGTCGCCGACGTGCGCGGCCACGCCCGTCGGGCCGACGATGGCGAGCGCCGTGCATGTCGTGCCCATGCCGTGCTTGCCCGAATCGGCGAGCGCGGCGGCGTGAATCCTGCGGTTGGCCTCCTCGACGGCGTGGCGCAGGGCGGCCGGCGCCTCGTACTCCGCCTCGTAGTAGGCGCGGCTGACTATCTCGACGGCCATCTGGCTGGCGACCTCGCCCGCGGAGTGGCCGCCCATGCCGTCGGCGACGACGAGCAGCGTCCCCTTGTCCCGGAGCAGCGCCGGGTCGCTCGGGCGCACGAACCTGCCCGAGTCCTCGTTCATCTCGCGCACGCAGCCCTTGTCGGTCTGCACGCTGGCGACTATCTCGAAGGCCTGTGACGCGGCGGCCGCGGCGACCGACCTCGTTCGCTTTACCATTCTAACTCCCCTCTTGTGCTTCGGGCTCTCCCGCGCGCCCCGGCGCGACTACTTCTTCATGGTGAAGGTGTAAATCTTCTTGCTGCCGCTGACGGTGAAGTCAACGTTCTCGTCGGCGTACCCCTCGAGCTTGAGCGTCAGGCGCACGCGGTCGCCGACCCTGGTCGTCATGGGGAAGGGCGTCTTGCCGACCTTCCGGCCGTCGCGGTACACGTCGGCCTGCCCGACCGAGGAGTGTAGTTCTATGGCGTGCTCGGCGCCCCGGCCCACGTCCGCGCCGCCCGGCGAGGCGTTGTCCTTCCCGCCGCCGGGGTTGACGAGCCCGTGCGCGTTCACGTCCGGCTCCGAGGGCGACGAAGAAGGGATGAGCAGGAAGAGGCCCGCGCCCCCCAGGACGAGCAGGAGCACGAGCGCGGCCGCGCCGCCGAGGACGAGCGCGGTCTTGCCCGTCCCGCCGGTGCCGGCCGCGGGCTCGAACTGCGAGACGGCGCGGGCCACCTCGTCGGTGGAGCGGGCGGCGGACGCCGCGGCCGAAAGCGCGCGGGCGTCCCGCAGCAGCTCGGCTGCGTCCCTGTACCTGTCCGCGGGCCGCTCGCGCAGGCAGCGCGCGATGATGTTCGCGGCCTCCCGCGGCAGGCCGGGGTTTAGCTGCGCGGGCGGCGCGTAGGCGACACGCTTTATCTGGTCGCAGAGGTCTCCGATGGTGTCGGCGTGGAAGGGCACGCGGCCCGTGACCATCTCGTAGAGCAGGACGCCGAGCGCCCAGATGTCGCCGCGCTGGTCGGCGACGCCGCCGCGTATGAGCTCGGGCGCGAGGTAGTGGAGCGTGCCTATGACGCTCCCGACCTGCGTCAGCCCGGGGCTCGTCTGCCCCTTCGCGATGCCGAAGTCGAGGAGCTTGACCTCGCCGCGCGCGCTTATCTTTATGTTGTTCGACTTGATGTCGCGGTGGATCACGCCGTGGCGGTGTATGTACTCGACCGCCTCGACGACCTTCTCGAAGACGTAGGCGGTCTCGGCGAGCGGGAGCGGGCCGCGCAGCGCCTGCACGCGGTCGGCGATGGTGACGCCGTCCACGTACTCCATGATGATGATGGGGCGGGCGGCCTCCTCGCGGAAGTCGTACAGGGTGGCGATGTTCGGGTGCTGTAGGCTGGCCTGTATGCGCGCCTCGTTGAAGAAGCGCTCGACGAAGCCGCTCGACTGCGTGGCCTGCGTCAGAACCTTGACGGCCGCGACGCGCCCTATCTTGGCGTGCTCGGCCCGATAGACCTCGCCCATGCCGCCCGCCCCGAGGAAGTCGAGTATGCGGTACTCGCCGACGTACTGGTTTGGGTAGAAGGCTCTGCTCACGGCCCCTAAGGTGTTGCGGCGCGGCGGGCGGGCCGGAAGGCTCGCGGCCCGCCCGCCGCGCTAAGGTTAAGGCGCTTCCTTCGCGCCTCTAGTTCACGCCCATCAGCTCGCGGCCGTAGCGTATGGGCACGGCGAAGGTGATGGTGGCGTCCATGCCGCGCGTGCCGGCGTAGAAGATGCCGATGACCTTGCCCTGCTCGTCCACGACGGGGCCGCCGGAGTTGCCGGCGCCAGTGGAGTTGATGGTCAGCTGGTAGGCGTCGCCGATGTGGCTGAACTTGTCCTTGTCGCCCACGCCGCCCGACTTCTCCTCGCCGCGAAGGACGCGCCCGATGTTGCCCTTGCTGAAGGTCGGGTCGGGGATTTCTACGTTCTGCGTCTCGCGGTTGAAGATGTCCTGCGACTTGACGATGCCGGTTATCGGCGGCGAGACGCCGGGGTAGCCGAGCACGACCACATCGTCGCCCTGCTTGATGGAGTCGTAGTTGTCGTTGATGTCAACTTTCGGCACCGTGCCCGGCATGTCTATCTTAATCAGCGCCACGTCGTGGCGCGGCGAGACGCGGTTGAGCTTGGCGATGATGCGGCTGTCCTGTTTGGGGAACGTGACGTAGAGCGAGTCGTTGCGCCCCTCGAACTTGATGTTCGTCTGCTTGGTGCGGGCCGGCACCCAGTTGATCCGGGCGAGCTGGCCCTGATCCATGAGCCTTATCTGCCCGGTCGAGCGGTTGATGACGATGCCGGGGTAGGCGCGGTCGGGGAAGGTGAAGGTCGTCTCCCACGCGGCGGCGACGTGGCGGTTCGTCAGGATGAAGCCGTCGTTCGAGACCGAGAAGCCGCTGCCCGAGTGGCGCCCGCCGATGGCGTAGCTGTTCGGGTTGTAGGAGTAGGTGAGCGCGGGCTCGACCGTCCCGTCCGGGAACTCGAAGTAGAGCGCGATCTCGCGGCCGCTCTTCTGGTCTTTGTAGAGCTGGTGATAGACGTTGCCGTCGCCCTCGGGCGAGACCAGGCGCCAGGCCACGTCAATCTTGACGACGGCGTTGCCGGCCTGCGAGGCGATCTCGGTCGGGCTCATGCCCTTGCCGGCCGTGGCGGCGTCGAGCGTCTGCTTGAGGCCGCTCACCTCGGTCGAGCTGGCCGTGCGGGCCCGCCAGTAGAGGAGGCCGCCTATGCCGCCGACGACGAGTATGAGCAGCACGGCCGCGATGGAGCCGACGACGAGGAACGTCCTGCCCTGGCTCTTCTTCGCCTGCGCGACGTTCTGCGCGACAATGCGCTCGACCGTGGCCTTGCCCACGCCGCCAGGGGCAGAGGAGGGGGCGGCCGTCGGCGGGACGAAGGGCGGCTGCGACGGCCCTGCGTCGGGGACGCGCGTGGCCGGGGCGCCCGAGACGGTCGGGGCCATCGGGCCGGTGGAGGCGACGCGCGTCGTCTTGGCGACGGTCGCGGGCCGGGGCTCGTACTCGAAGACGAACTCGGGGCCGCCGGGGCCGAGCTGCACCACGTCGCCGAAGTTCAGGCGCGATGTGCCGGAGAGTTTCTGCCGGTTGACGAACGTGCCGTTGCGGCTGTTCAGGTCGGTGACGATGAACTGCGTGGGGTCGGACGGGTCTTGCGTGATGCGCGCGTGCTGGCGGCCCACGAGGTCGTCGCGGTCGGGGTCGTACTTGACTGTGGACGAGGGGTCGCGGCCGAGCACGAGCTCCTTGACGTGGTTGAGCGGGAACTCTTCGACCTGGTTGGCCTTCGAGCCGCTCAGGTGCTTGAGCACTATGCGTTCCATAGGGTGTCTCCTCCGGTTTTACTCCGCGGGCCTAAACCGCCTTCGGCCGCGCCGTGCGCGCCGCTTGTGGCGCTCCCGGCCACGCGCGCGCCGGTGCCGGGGGCGCTGCGTGTGGGGACGGCTCGGGCGGTCTTACGGGTGTCAATTCGAGAGCGGGCTGGACGGGCCTCGGGCGCCCGCGCCGCGCTGTGGGCCGCCGGGGCGTTGACCCCGCGGCCTCCGAGGCGCTTGCGCCCGTCGCTTTCGATCTGTTTCAAGGTTTTACCGCGGGCGGGTAAGTGGCTTGAAAAAGCAGCTTGGCTCTACACTTCGCTCTCAAACAGCGAGGGCTCCGGGGCGCCGCGTTCTGTAGGCCCCGTCCTTCTGCTGGCGTCGCGCGCGAAATTATACAACAAACCCCAACGACCGCAAGCGCCGGCCGTCCGGCGGCGGAAGAAACTCCGCACGGGCCGGGGCTGCGCGAAGAAGGCATCGGCGGGCGCGCGCCGCGCCGCTCACTCCAGTTTGAAGACGTACTCGAATCTGCGAACCACGTCGGCCTTCCGGCCCTCATGCTCGGCGGGCGTGAACTTGATCTTGCGCGCGGCCTCAAGGCCGTGCCTCCTACGACTCTGAGGTGGTGCGAGCCTTCTGGCGCGCGGGCTGTATGACTATGTTGTCTATGAGGCGCGTGCCGCCGACGCGCGCGGCCAGGGCGATGAGCACGGAACGGTCTTCGGGTATGCGGTCGAACTTCTCCATCGTCTCGGCGTCAACGACCGAGACGTACTCGAGGCTCGCGCGCGGCTCGGTCGCGACCTGCGCGCGCGCCGCCTCGGCCAGCCGCTTCGGGTTTCGCTCGCCCTCCATATAGACCTCGCGCGCCTGCGAGAGCGCCTTGTAGAGCACGGCCGCCGCCTTGTGGTCTTCCTCCGAGAGGTAGGTGTTGCGCGAAGAGAGCGCCAGCCCCGACTGCTCGCGCACCGTCGGTAGCACGACGACCTCGATGTCGAAGGCGAGGTCGCGCACGAGGCGGCGCACGACGAGCGACTGCTGCGCGTCCTTCTGGCCGAAGAATGCGAAGTCGGGCCGGACTGTGTTGAAGAGGACGGTGAGCACCGTGGCGACGCCGCGGAAGTGGCCGGGGCGCGCGACGCCCTCCATCGGCTCCGAGAGCCCCTCGACGGTGACGTAGGTCGAGAAGCCCTTCGGGTAAATCTCCTCGGCGGGCGGCGCGAAGATGTAGTCAACGTTGTAGTCGGCGAGCTTCGTGGTGTCGCCCGTCAGGTCGCGGGGGTAGCGGTTGAAGTCCTCGCCGGGGCCGAACTGCGCGGGGTTGACGAAGACGGAGACCACCACCACGTCGCACATCCTGCGCGCCTCGCGCACGAGCGAGAGGTGGCCGTCGTGTAGCGCGCCCATCGTCGGCACCAGCCCGATGGTCTTGTCCTCCTCGCGCCTGAGCCTGCGTGCGACGGACGCCATCCTCTGGCGGCGGTTGATTATTTCCATAAGCGTTCAAGAAGCCGCCAGCCGCCCGCCGCCGGCTAAAGTAGCGCTGGCGGCTGACGACTGGCGCCCGACGACTCCAATCTGTTACGTCTTCTCCGGCTGCTTGTCGGCGCCGCGCGCGACGCCCAGCTCGGCGGCCGCGTCCGCGGGGAGCGGGTACGACTCGGCCTCCGAAGGGAACGCGCCCGCGCGCACGTCCTCCGAGTAGCGCGCGAGCGCCTCGCTTATCGCCTCCCGCAGATCCGCGTACTGGCGGACGAAGCGCGGGCTGGTGCGGCTGAACGAGAGGCCGAGCAGGTCGTGCGTGACGAGGATCTGCGCGTCGCAGTCCGGCCCGGCGCCGATGCCTATGGTCGGGACGCGCAGCGTCTCCGTGACGAGGCGCGCTATCTCCCTCGGCACGACTTCCAGGACGACGGCGAAGGCGCCGGCATCTTCCAGAGCGCGCGCGTCCTCGACGAGCGAGCGTGCGGCGTCGGCCGTCCGCGCCTGCAGGCGGTAGCTGCCGAGCTTGTTCAGGGACTGGGGCGTCAGGCCGACGTGCCCCATCACGGGAATCTCTTCGGCGATGAGGCGGCGTATGACCTCGGCGCGGTTGCGCCCGCCTTCGAGCTTGACGGCCTCGGCGCCGCCCTCCTTGACGAGCCTGAGCGCGGCGCGCACGGCGTCGTCGGCGCCCGTGTGGTAAGAGCCGTAGGGCATGTCGGCGACGAGAAGCGCGCGCTCGACTCCGCGCCGGACGGCGCGCGTGTGGTGGAGCATCTCTTCGAGCGTTACGGGGACGGTCGAATCGTACCCGAGCACGACGTT
>DASPKR010000448.1:0-2209 GCA_035627975.1 Pyrinomonadaceae bacterium
TGGCCCGAGCGGCGCAGGCCCGTCTCCATCGTGGCGCGGCCGCGGCCCTGATAGTAGTTGATGAACCCTTGGACGAGCGGGTGCGGGCGGAACTTGAAGTCGAGTGTGTTCTTGATCTCGGCGTCGAGCTTCGCGACGTCGTCGTCCGTGACGTTCGTCTCGTCCTTGTTGAGAACGAGCTTCGAAAGCGCGTCGAGCGGCGACGGCTCGAACTTCTGGTCAACGAAGCCGACCTGCTGCCCCTGCGGGGCGCCGCCGACGGAGGCGAGCTCGATGGTGGCGCCGTTCAGGGTCGCCGGGCCGTTCTGCCCCGGCACTTCGAGGCGATAGACGCGCTCGACCAGCTCGAGGTAGTAGCGCTGCAGTCGCGGGTTCGAGCGCACGTCCATGCCGGACTCGAGCACGGCGTCAACGGCCTTGTCGAACTCCTGGCGGGCGGCCTCGCGCTTGTTGTCGCGAAGGTTAAGCTCGCCGCGCTTGAAATGGTCTTCGGCGCGGGCGACTATCTGCTGCACGCGCGGGTCTTCGCGCTCGATCTCGCTCGGGGTATTGCGGAGGTATGACTGCGTGGAGTGCTGCGCCCGGACGGACAGGGCGGGGGTAACGAAAGACGCTGCCAACGCGGCGACGGCGATCAGACGGGGGAGGCTCGTTCTCTTCAATCGTTGATCTCCTTACTTGCGAGTTAAAGCGAATCCACGATGGCGACCGTCTGGCGAGGGGTCGCACGAGCGGCATCCACTAAAATTACGGGGCGTCGTCACCCGTCGTAAGAATCGCCCCGCCGTGTGGGCTTCCTCTTCTCAGGAGGAGGGCGGGGCCTCTCGGGACCGCCGGGAGCGTATCACACGGAAAAACCGGGTGTCAAACAATCCGCCCGCATCTCTCTGTAAATAAAAGGCGAAGCGGGCCAAGTTACCAGACTTTTTCCGCTTCGCGTTTTGGAGAATTTAAGATGCTCGAAGGGCCTTCTGGGTTGTAAAAGCGGGGCGCCGGGGAGGGGGCGGCGCCCCTCCCTAAACTCTGGGCGCGGCGGCCTGCGGGAGGCGCGGCTGGCGCTGGACGGGGGCCGGGGGCTGCGCAGGCTTCTCCTTGAGCGCCTCGCGCAAAACGTCGCGGACGTGCTCTACGAAGACGAACTGTAGCTCGCCGAAGAGCTCCTTCGGGACCTCCTCCATGTCGCGGCGGTTGAGCTGCGGCAGTATGACCTTCGTCACGCGCGCCCGCCGCGCCGCCAGAACCTTCTCCTTGACGCCGCCCACCGGCAGGACGTTCCCGCGCAGGGTGATCTCGCCCGTCATCGCCACGTCCTTCCGGACGGGGCGCAGCGAGAGCGCCGAGACCATCGCCGTCGCGAGCGTTATCCCGGCCGAAGGGCCGTCCTTCGGTATGGCGCCCTCGGGTATGTGTATGTGCAGGTCGAACTTCTCAAAGTCCTCCTCGGGGATTTCGAGCTCTTTGGCGCGCGACTTCGCGTAGGAGTAGGCTGCCTGCGCCGACTCGCGCATGACTTCGCCCAACTGGCCCGTCAAGACCAGCGCCCCCTTGCCCTTCATCTTCAGGGCCTCGATGAAGAGCACGTCGCCGCCGACGGCCGTCCACGCCAGCCCCGTGGCGACGCCCACTTGATCCTTCTTGAGAATCTCCTCGGGGAAGACCTTCGGCGCGCCGAGGAAGTCGTGCACGTTCTTGTGCGTGACGCGCACGACCTCGGTCTTGCCCTCGGCGATGCGGCGCGCGACCTTGCGGCAGACCGTCCCTATCTCGCGCTCGAGCTGCCGCAGGCCCGCCTCCTGCGTGTACTGCTGGATGACGACGGACAAAGCGCGCTTCGAGATTTGGACGTTGCGCGCGGAGATGCCGTTCTCCTCGACCTGCTTCGGGATGAGGTGGCGGCGCGCTATCTCAAGCTTCTCCTCCTCGGTGTAACCGGCGAGGCGAATGACCTCCATGCGGTCGCGAAGCGCCGGCTGGACTGTGTCGAGGACGTTCGCCGTCGTCATGAACATCACGTTCGACAAATCGAAGGTGACGCCGAGGTAGTTGTCGCGGAAAGAGTTGTTCTGCTCCGGGTCCAAGACTTCGAGCAGGGCCGAGCTGGGGTCGCCGCGGAAGTCCGCGCCGACCTTGTCTATCTCGTCGAGCATTATGAGCGGGTTGTTCGTCCCCGCCTGCTGCAGGGCCTGGATGATGCGGCCGGGCATGGCGC
>DASPKR010000449.1:0-7398 GCA_035627975.1 Pyrinomonadaceae bacterium
GCGGCCGTCTCGGGCCGCTTCGACTGCTTCATCTTCGACGTGAGCATGCCGGGCATGTCAGGGATAGAGCTTTTAAAGCGCGTGCGCGACCGGGGCGTCGAGACCCCGGCCATGTTCCTGACCGCGCACGATGCCGTTGACGACAAGGTCGCCGGCTTCCAGGCCGGCGCCGACGATTACCTCGCAAAACCTTTCAGCCCGCGCGAGCTCGAAGTCAGGGTCGAGGCGCTCCTGCGCCGCGCAGGCCGGTGGTCGAAGCCGGAGGACGAGAAGAAAGACCGCTTCGAGATAGGCGACCTCGTCATTGACAAGCGCCGCCACGAGGTGACGGTCGCGGGCGGCCGCGTTGATTTGACGCCTCTGGAGTTCCACATTCTCGAACGGCTCGCTAGCGAGCCGGGCCGGGCTTGGTCGCGCAACGACCTGCTCGATGAGGTGTGGAGCACCGAGTACGAAGGCTACCAACGCAACGTTGACCCGCACATCAACCGCCTGCGGCGGAAGATAGAGGCAGACCCCAAGAACCCCCGCTACGTCCTGACCGTCCGGGGCGTAGGCTACAAACTCAACGAGGCCCCATGACTTATAAAGTGAAGCACGGCGCCAGCGCTGCCGCGGCCTTTCTCTCGCTCGCGGCCGCGCTCGCCCCCACGGCCGCGGAAGCGCGGCCGCCACGCAAGCCCCAGCCCCAGAAGCCCGCGGCGCGGCAGGAGCAGGCCGCAGCGGCGCGGCAGGTGACGAACTCGATACTCATACGCTGGCAGGGCCGCCCCGGCGTCAACCGCTACCGCCTACAGCTCGCCACGGACGAGAAGTTCGAGGACATCGTTTATGATCAGGCCGTCGAGGGGCGCCAGCACACTGTCGAGGGCCTTCCGCCCGGAAACTATTACTGGCGCGTCGCGGCCGCGGCCGCCGAGACCGCGACCTTTTCGAAGCCCGCGCCGGTCGCAATCGGCGAGAAGCCGGGTGCGGTCGCGACGACGAGCATAGTGCTGCCGGCAGACGCTGGCGGCTGGCGAACGGCGACCGGCGAGGTCGTCAGGCTCGCGCCCGCGCGGCTGCGGCCGGGCGGCGTGGTTGACTTCGTGGGCGTGGGCGCAGACGGGCGCGTGTTCGCCGTTGACGGCGCGAGCGGCATCTCCCTGTGGACTGCGCGCTTCAGGCCCGAGGAGCGGAGGGGCGACCCCGCGCTCGACATGCCGACGATGTTCGCCCCGCTCGCCGTAGAGAGCGGGCGTGACGAGGCGCTCGTCGTTGTTGCGATGGAGGGAGGTGTCCGGGCGCTTCGAGGCGACACGGGGCGCGAGGTCTGGCGCGCTCGGCTCGAAGGCCGCGCCGCGGCAGGCGCGGCGGCAGACGTGAGCGGCGACGCTGCCCGAGAGCTTGTCGTCGTCACGAGCGACCCGGCGCGCTTCTACGTCTTAGACGGCGTGACGGGCCGCGCGCTGGCGGGCCAGAAGCTCGACGCGGCCGCGGTAGGCGCGCCCAGCCCCGTCGCGGCGGGCGGGACGCGCGGCGCGGCACTCGCGCTCGCGGACGGGAGCGTTGAGATTCGCAGCGGCGACGGCTCTGTCTTGAAGTCCGAGAAGATGCCGGGCGGGGTGACGACGACGGCGCCGCTCGCCGTCATGCGCGGCGAGATGTCGTTCCTCGTCGTCGGGACCGAGCGCGGCCTGACAGCCCTGAGCCTCCCCGACCTCAAGGCGCTCGGCACTATCGTCGCCGAGGACGACCGCGTACAGGGCACTCTCAACTCGATGGACATGGACGGGGACGGCACGGCCGAGATAGTCATACTGACGAGGCGCGGCCGCGTCGCGCTCATCAGCACCGTTGACGGCAACGTAAAGTGGTACGCCGAGGGCGTCACCGACGCCGCCTCCTCGACCTTCGCGGACGTGAACGCCGACGGCGTGATGGACGTGATTGTGCCGGGCGGCAAGGACTTCGCGCTGGCCTTCTCGGGCCGCGACGGAACGCTCGTGATGAAGGTGGAGGAGGGCGGCGCGCGTGCGCCCGAGCCGAAGGCCGGGGCGGCGCCGCGCTCGCTCGTCGTCGCGCCCTCGCTCGGCGGCGGGGCGATCCTCGTCGGCGGCGACCCGGCACGCGTCGGGCTTCGGGCCGTCGAATTGCCCAAAGGCTCTGTCAAGACCGCCTCGAAGTGAGGCGGTCGCCTTCAGACGCGGGGGCTTCAGGGCTTGTACATCTGGCTATTGGCGGCGTCGCTGTTCGCGGCGTGGCTCGTCGGCAAGTTCGCTCTCGGCAAGGGGGGCTTCATACACATCTTCCTCCTGTGCGCGATTGCGGTTGCCGTCGTGCAGTTCGTGCACGAGAGACGGGCCGCGCGCCGCTGACGCCCGCTTTCGCACTCTCCCCGGCATATAAACAGGAAAAACGCCCGGCGGGGCCGAATTTCGCGCGGCAACAGTGCGCGCGCCGCGGGCATCAATCGAGACGGCAACTCTTTTCAGGGCCACGGGCGCGCCAACCCCTCCTCGATGCGCGCGAACCTTTTTGATGACAAGTAAGGAGTCAAGGCATATGAAACTGACGCGCTCCACCTTCCGTCTGACGGCGGCCGCGCTGGCGGCCCTCGCGCTCACGGCGTCGGCCGCGCTCGCACAGAGCGACTTGCGGCGCGAGACGGTGGCCGTGACATACCCGCTCGACCAGACCGTCACGCTCAAGTTCCGCGGGACGACGCGCCTACCGCGCCTCAAGGGCGAGGCGAAGGTGAAGCGCTCGGGGCGACGCAACACGCGCGTCGAGCTCGAGATCGAAAATCTCCCGCGCGCATATGAGCTCGGCGGCGTCTATACGACGTATGTCCTGTGGGCCGTCTCGCCCGAGGGCCGCGCCGACAACCTCGGCGAGATAAAGCGAAGCGGCAGCATGTTCATCAACACCAAAGTTGACGTGACCACTCCGTTGCAGACCTTCGCGCTTCTCGTCACCGCCGAGCCGCACTTCCTCGTCCGAAGCCCGAGCCGCCTGGTTGTGCTCGAGAACCTGCCGCCGCGCGACCCCGGCGACGCGCAGGTCTCCACCATCCCCGTCCAGTACATCGGCAACCAGAGCGACTACTTCCGCGACCCGCGCGTGCCTGACCTCGCCGACCGCGACCTGCTGCGCACGCCCACGTCTCTGCTCGGCGCGCGCCAGGCGGTCGCGCTCGCGCGCTACGCCGGGGCGGAACGCGAGGCCGCGGGCGAGCTCGGCGAAGCCAAGTCGGCGCTCGAACAGGCCGAGAACGCATGGCGTCTGGGGCAGGCCGAGGCCGAGATTGACACGCTCGCGCGCCGCTCCATAAGCCTCGCTGTTAAGGCCGAGGAGTCGGCCGAGGTTGCCACGGCGGCGCGCAAGCGTCGCGAGGAGGTCGCGCGCCGCGACAGGGCTGTGCGCGAGGCCGAGGAGTCGGCCGAGGAGGCGACGCGGCAGATAGCAGACCTGCGCGAGAGGCTCCGGCGAGAGGAGCACGCGCGCGAGCTTGCCGAGCGCGACGCGATGAACGCAAACCAGCAGTTGCGAGAGCTGCGCTCGGAGAACGCGCGGCTCCGCGACGAGATAGCCGGCCTCCGGGCCGACGCCGAGCAGGCCAAGATAAGCCTCGCCCGCATCGAGGGCGAGCGCTCGGCCGAGCAGGCACGGCTCAACGCCGAGCGGCAGGCCGCGCGCCAGCGCGAGGCGCTCGGGAGCTTGAAAGCTACGCTGGCCCGCTTCGGCTCTGTGCGCGAGGCGAACGGGGGCATTGTGCTCGTCCTCTCCGACGCGCTCTGGTCGGGCGCGCGCGTGGCAGAGCTGACGGCCAAGGCCGCCGCCACGACCGTTGACCCGCTCGCCGCGCTACTCGCCAATAACCCGGACTTCCGCGTCGTAATAGAGGCTTACGCCGACAGCCGCGGCGACGCCGCAGAGCTTCAGCGCCTGACGCAGGACAGGGCCGAGGCGCTCGCCGGCCGGCTCGTCTCGGCGGGCGTTGACGGCTCTCGCATACAGGCGAACGGTTTGGGCGCGTCGAAGCCTGTCGCTGCAAACACGACGCCCGCGGGGAGGCAAAAGAACCGCCGCGTCGAGATAACTCTCGTCCCGTCCGCGGCCGCGGCGGGTGACGCGGCCTCAAACTAAATCAACTTCCGTTAGGGCCAAAAGGCGGGAGAAGGGGTAAAATCCTTCTTTCGCCTTTCGGCATTTAGGCAGGATGTCACCGCTCGAAATACTACAGCTCGTCGGCTACAGCACGGCTGCGGCGCTGCACCTTTGGGTGGGCGTGATGCTCTTGAGGCGCAGGCGCACGCTCGGAAAGATCGAGCGCGTGCTGATGTTCCTCGCCGTGATAGTCGGCGTGTGGCACGCGTCGAACCTGATAGTCGCGCTGCATTCGATGCTGGGGCTGACGGTAGAGCGCTGGGGCCTTCTGCTGCGCGTGGCCGATTCGCTCGCCGTCGTGAGCGTCACGGCAACGTACTCGCTGCTTCTCCACCTACACCTTCACCTCTGGGCCGACGCGCGCGGGCGCGGCCTGACGTGGACTGAGCGCGCGCGCGTCTATCTCTCCTACGTTCCTCTGATCTTCCTCGCTTACGCTGTGCCGAAGCTCTGGACGGGCGCCTACGCGCCGATGTTCGTCAGGCTTTCGCACCTGCTGCTGCCCTTCGCGCTGTGGGCAGCCTACGTGCTCTGCCTCGTCGCCATCACCGACTTCCTCATCGCGCGCCTGTCGAGGAAGAGGAGCGAGCGCCTGCTGATGACGACGCTGGGCGCTTCCTTCCTCGGCATCGCGGGGCTGCTGCTCGCCGTCTATGCGCTCGGCTTCGGCGACGCGCGCGGCGGCTACCTCGAAACGCTCGCGAACCTCGGCTCTCTGCTCCCGACCGCGCTGCTCGCTTACCACATCTACCGCTACCGCTACCTGGAGCTGATCTTCAAGGAGAGCCTCATCGTCGCCTCGTTCGCCGCCGTCGTCCTGGTCGCGTACCTCTACGGCATACGCACGATAGCGGGGCTTTTGACCGAGACCTACGGCGTGCGCGCCGCGGCGGTGGAGTCGCTGCTGATTTTGCTGCTGGCGTTGGTGGCCGCGCCCTTCCGGCGCTGGCTGGACCGCAGGTTCCGCGAGCTTTTCGAGGAGGAGGCCGCGCTCTTCCGCGACGTTATCGCGCGCGTGGGCGAGTCGGCCGGGCGCTACAACCAGCTACCGGAGCTTCTGCGCTTCGTCGAGGAGCGCGCAGTCGAGGGCCTCGGCCTACGCCGCGTCGAGCTACTCGCATTCGACATTGCGGGCGAAGGGTGCGGGCGGCCGGCGGACGAGTGGGAGACGCAGGTCTTGGAGCGTTCGCGCGAGTCGGGCTGGGTCCCGGTCGAGGGTGATGCGCTCGTAACGGAGCGAGGCTGGGCCATCGCCTTTCCAGTCAGGCGCGAGAACCGCGAGGTCGGGCTGATGCTCGTTGACGCCTCGCCCGACGCGCTCACATACGACGTGCGCGCAGTGTTGGAGATGCTCGCTGGTCAGGTCGCCATCGCCATAGAGGACTGCCGGCTCGTGGAGGAGAACGTCAGGCTCGAGCGGCGCATCTCTCAGAGCGAGCGGCTCGCGGCGCTCGGGCGCATGGCGGCGACCGTCGCGCATGAGGTCAAGAACCCGCTCTCGGCCATCAAGTCAATCGCGCAGGTCATGCGCGAGGACGACTACCTGAAGCGCGAGTACGCGCGCGACCTCGATTTGATTGTCGGCGAGGCCGACCGCCTCTCGCAGAGCGTCACGCAGATGCTAAGCTTCGCGCGCAGCGCGCCGCAGCAGGGCTCGCCGCGCCGCGCCGACGAGCTGCTCGGCTCAATCGTGCAGCTCTTCAAGAGCGAGGCGTCGGCGCGCAACATAAAACTCTCGTCCGACTTCGACCTCGACGGCGCGGAGCTTGACGGCGCGACTGTCGCGGCCGTGCGCGACGCCGTCTCGAACCTTCTCCTGAACGCATTCCAGGCGACGCCCGCCGGCGGCGTGGTCTCGGTCGAAGCCGGCGTCGCGGGCTCGACCCTCGCGCTCGCCGTCTCGGACAGCGGCCCCGGCGTCTCTCGCGAGAACCGCGAGCGAATCTGGGAGCCGTTCTTCACCACGAAGCAGAGGGGTACGGGCCTCGGCCTCGCCATCGTCCGCAAGCGGATAGAAGAGGTCGGCGGCACGGCGCGACTAGCCGAAACGCGCGGGGGCGGCGCACGCTTCGAGCTGACGCTCCCGCTCAAAAATTAATCTCCAGGCGCGGCGCGCGGGGCGCCTGCCTCTCGGGGCTTGGGAAGAGACATGACTTCTGCGAAGAATCAGACCGAAGACTGGCGCGTGCTCATCGTTGACGACGAGGAGGCGGCGCGCTACGGCATCAGGCGGGCGCTGGCCGGCTACGGCTACGAGATGCAGGAGGCAGGGAGCGCCGAGGCGGCCCGCGCCGCAATCGAATCAAAGCGCCCCGACCTCATACTGCTCGACGTGAACCTACCGGGCATGAGCGGCACGGAGTTCCTCCGCCAGCTCGCCGAGGCGGGCGAGCACCCGCCCGTCATAATGATCACGGCCTACGGCTCGGAGCGCATGGCCGTCGAGGCGATAAAGACCGGCGCCTACGACTACCTCTCCAAGCCCTTCGAGGTTGACGAACTCCGCCTCGTCGTCAAGAACGCACTGGAGACGGTGCGCTTGAGGCGCGAGAACCAGACTCTGCGCAAGCGCATCGAGCTCGAAGGGGCGGGGGGCGGCCCGCTGCTCGGCAACTCCGAGGCGATGCGGCGCGTCCGCTCGATGATTGAGAAGGTAGCGGAGACTGACGCGACCGTGCTCGTGCGCGGCGAGTCCGGGACGGGCAAGGAGCTGGTTGCGCGAGAGCTGCACGAGCGAAGCACGCACAGGCGCGCAGGCCCCTTCGTCGCGGTCAACTGCGCCGCGCTCCCCTCGGAGCTTATCGAGTCGGAGCTGTTCGGCCACGAGAAGGGCGCCTTCACGGGCGCGGCCGCGCGCCGGCGCGGCAAGTTCGAGCAGGCAGACGGCGGCACTCTCTTCCTCGACGAGATAGGCGACATGAGCGCCAACGTGCAGGCGAAGCTCCTGCGCGCGCTCGAAGAGCGCAGAGTCGAGCGGCTCGGCGGAAGCGACTCAATACCCGTTGACGTGCGCATCGTGAGCGCCACGCACCGGCAGCTAGAACAGGAGATAGAGCGCGGCGGCTTCCGCGCAGACCTCTTCTACCGGCTGCAAGTTGTCACAATCGAAATCCCGCCGCTGCGGGAGCGGCGCGAGGACATACCCGGCCTCGCCGAAGCCTTCGCGCAAAGGGGGGCCGAGCGCTACAACCTCCCGCCGCGCACGCTCGCGCCTTCGGCGCTGCGAAAGCTGGTCGAGTACGACTGGCC
>DASPKR010000450.1:0-4423 GCA_035627975.1 Pyrinomonadaceae bacterium
TCAAGAGGGTGCGCGTGGAGCTTTAGTGCGCGGAGACTTCGGCGGCGGGGAGGCGGAGGGTGAAGACGGCGCCGCCCGCGTGCGAGTTCGAGGCCGAGAGCGTGCCGCCGTGATCCGTGACGACGCGGTGCGCGAGCGCCAGGCCGACGCCGTGGCCCTTCTGCTTCGTCGTGAAGAAGGGTATGAAGATTCGCCGCAAGTCCTCCTCTGGGACGCCCGGCCCCGTGTCCTCGATCTCGACCCTCGCCCAGAGCCCTCCTGCCTCGTCGCGCTCGCGCGAGCCGCGCACTGTGACCTTCCGCACGGCGGCCTCTTCGTGCACGGCCTCGGCCGCGTTGCGCAGGAGGTTGAGCACGGCCTGCCTGAGCATCCTCTCGTCGGCCGAGACTTCGGCGAACTCCCCCTCGACGACGAGCGAGACGCGCCGCTCTTCGTAGAGCGTGCGCAAATCCGCGGCACATTGTTCGACGAGAGCGGCGAGCGAAACGTCGCCGAAGTCGAGCGGGCGCGGCCGCGCGAAGTTGAGGAAAGCCGTCACCATCTCGGAGAGGCCGCGAACCTCGGCGAGCAGCGCCGCGGCGGCCGAGTCGCGCGCCTCGCCCTTTAGCCCCGCGTTCTGGAAGAGCTGCGCGTAGCCGTGCAGCGTCGCCAGCGCGTTCTTGAACTCGTGCGCCAGGCCCGCGGACATCTCGCCGAGACTTTCGAGGTTGTGCTTGCGCGCGACGGCCTCGCGCAGCTCGGCGACCTCCGTGATGTCCGTGAGCATGCAGAGGGCTCCGCGCGCGCCGCCGTCCTTGCGCGGGTCAATCGGTGCGACAGTCACGCCCAGCCGCCGCGCGCCCCCGCCCGCGCGCGCGGCCGTCACCTCCTCGCGGCGGTAAAGCTCGCCGGTGCGCAGGCAGGTCTCCACCATCTGCACAAGCTCGGGCGAGGCGCCTAGAAGCTCTCGGAAGTCTTCGCGAGCGCTCGCGCCGTCGAGGCCGAGTATCGAGCGCGCCGGAGCGTTGACGACCGTTGCGCGGCCCCCCTCGTCGAAGGCAAGAAGGCCCGATGGGATGTTTGCGACGACGCGCTCGCCGAACTGCTCGGCAGACTCGGCGCGGGCCGAGGCTAGGGCGCCGAGCCGCTCGAGCTCCCGCTGCTTCGCGCGGAGCTGCGCGACCACCTCCTGAAAGGTTTCGAGGACGAACTCCGTCTCGTCGCGCGCCTTGCCTCTCCCAGCAGCCTCGACGGGCGCGCGCTCTGCCTCGTCAACAAGCTGCCGGTATGGCCGTAGAAGCCAGCGCGGCAGAAGCAGGATGCTCGGCACGCTCACGACGAGCGTTATGACGAAGACTGTGAAGAGGACGGGCGCGCGCGCAGCCCTCGTCGCGGGCGTGAGCGCGACGAGCGCCAGCGTGAACAGATTCGCAACGAGCAGCAGCCCCACCACCAGCGCGAGCGCCAACTGCATCCGGTTCTCGTAGCGTGCGGCCATGCGCCTTTTAGAACTGACCCGCGTACCAGTCAACGATGCGCGCGCCGAAGAGCAGGCTCACGACGGCCCCGGCGCCGAGGAAGATGCCGAAGGGCAGAAGCATCTGCATGTCGCGGTCGCCCCGGCGCGCCATGAGGGCTACGCCCGCGACAGAGCCGCCGAGCACGCCGATGAAGATCGTCAGCAGCGTCAGAGGCCATCCGAGGTACGCGCCCACCATGAACATCATCTTCACGTCGCCTAGCCCCATGGCCTCGACCCCGCGCAGGCGCTTCCACAGCCAGCCCACGCCCCAAAGGAAACCGCCGCCGACGGCCGCGCCCGCGAGCGCGCCGCCCAATGAGAGCAGCCAGTGTGGCGGGCAGCTCGCGCCTGTGCAGAGGAAGCCGACGCCGTAGAGGTTCGGGACTAGCAGCCGGGCGACGAGCGCGACGGCTAAGCCGGGGTACGTTATAGCGTTCGGCAGGATCATGTGCTCTGCGTCTATGAAGACGAGGGCGATGAGCGCGGCGACGAAGGCAAGGTCGAAGGGGAGCGAGAGCGTAAGACTGGAGCGAAGCAGGAACGTGAGAGCGAAGAGCGCGGCCGTCAGAAGCTCTACGGCCGGGTAGCGCGCCGAGATGGGCGAGCGGCAGGCGCGGCAGCGGCCTCGCAGAACGGCCCAACTGAGCACCGGCACGTTGTCGTAAGGGCGTATCGCCGTCCCGCACGAGGGGCAGCGCGAGGCGGGGAAGGCGATTGACTCCTCTCGGGGCAGGCGGTGTATGACGACGTTGAGGAAGCTGCCGATTATTGCGCCGACCACGGCGACACAGAGCGCGAGCAGCCACGTGGGCAGTCCCGTAGTCTCTTCCAATGTCAGGAGGGTCTCGTAAATGTTCATGCTTTGGCGGGCGGAAAAAGCGCCGGGATGAGTTCGGTTGGCGGCGCGCACGCTTGACGCGCCGCCCCTATGGCATATTAAATCTTTTACGTCGCATTGCGAAAGGTTAAACGCGGGCCGGTACGTGCAGAGGGGGGAGCAGAAGGCTGAAGTTGAACCCACGTAAGCCAATCTACGCGATGATGACCGCGGGCCTGCTCGTCGTGCTTGCGCTCACCTTCACGCCCTACGCGCTCATCACGCGCGCGCGCAGGGCCGTCGCCGCATTCGTCCAAATACCGGCGAGCCCCGCGCTCGAAGAGATTGCGCGACAGCAGCCGGCGCCCCCGCGCTTCGACGCGGCCGGCTGGTATGCCTCGCGCGGCGAAGACCCCGCGCGCCACGGCGTGCTCGTCCTGTCCGGAGACGGGCGCCGTACCTTCGCCGAGCTTAACGCCGACGCCGCCTTCAACCCCGCCTCCCTCATCAAGCTCGCAACCTCCTACGCCGCGCTCAGGCGGCTCGGCAAGGACTACCGCTTCGAGACGCGCGTTTTCGTCGAAGGCGCGGCCGACAAGTCGGGGGCGCTCAAGGGCAGGCTCGTCGTCGCGGGCGGAGACCCGACCTTCGGCGACTTCCACGCAGCCGCGCTCGGCGAAAAGCTCTCGGAGGCGGGCGTCAAGCGCGTCCCCGAAGAGATAGCCGTCACGCCCGACTTCGCCTTCAACTACAGCGAGAAGCCCGAAGACTCCGCGTCGCGGCTCGCGAATTCCCTGAAGCTCGGCACGAAGAAGTTCACTGTGACCGAAGCGCCGCAGGGCGAGCCCTCCTTCGTCGTTCACTCCTACGCGCTGCGTGACGTTCTGCTCTACATGAACGCGCATTCGAGCAACTTCGTGGCCGAGCGGTTGGGCGCGCTGGTGGGCGGCCCCGAAGGGGTGCGGGCCGTGTTAGTCGAGGATTTGAAGCTCGCGCCCGAGCAGGTCATGCTCTCGACGGCGTCGGGGCTCGAATCGAACCGCCTGACGCCGCGGGGCCTCGTCGCGGTCATAGCAGCGCTCGACGCCGAGGCGGCGCGGCAGGGGCTCCGTCTCGAAGACATTATGCCGGTCGCGAGCGACGACTACGGGACGCTCAGAAGGCGGCTGGTCGGCACGCCTCTGGAGAGCGCGGTGGTCGGGAAGACCGGCACGCTCGTCCACCACGACGGCGGGATGGCGAGCCTCGGAGGGGTCATCTACACGCAGCGCGCCGGCAAAATCTTCTTCGTCATGCTCAGCCAGGGCTCCAGCGTAGCCTTGAGCCGCGCGATGACAGATCAACTGCTCGCCGAGATAGTCCTCACCAACGACGTCCCGGCCCAACTCCCGACGCCCGACCGCCCGCGCCACATGCTCGGCCGCGAAGAGCTGTTCGTCACCAGCCGTTAACTTCCGTCAATCAGTTTTTCTGTTCTGCATTTCCCAGAGCAGCAGGTGCTTGAGGAAGGCGTTGTGCGCGGCGAAGCTCGCGATGGCGAGGCCGGCGAGGCCGTCGCGGAAGCCGCCCTTGAGGACGAAGCTGCGGGCGAAGGCCGAGGGGGCGGCAAGCGCTATCAAGAGCGGCGAGGTTCGGCGCCCGGCCTCGAACATCTGCCGGGCGGCTAGCGGGGCGTAGCGCTCGCCGATCATGCGGTGGTGGTGCGAGGCGTCGCGCACGCTGTAGTGGAGGAGGTCTCCGGCCAGTGTTTCGACGCGCGCCCCCTCGCGCATCCTCACGGACTCGTGGACGTGCGCCCCCTCCCAGCGGCCCATCCCGCGGCGGTAGAGGCGGAGCTGATAGTCGGGATACCAGCCGCCGCCGCGAATCCAGCGCCCCATGTAGAAGGAGCGGCGCGCGATGCGGTAGCCGTCGGCCAGTTTGTCGTCGGAAGTGTAGAGCAAATCTTCGACTGAGGCGCGAAGCTCCGGCGACACGCGCTCGTCCGCGTCTAAACTGAAGACCCACTCGCTGGCCGCCGCTTCGGCCGCGAACTGCTTTTGCGCAGCGAAGCCGGGCCACGGGCGGCAGACGACGCGCGCCCCGCACGCGGCGGCGATCTCGCG
>DASPKR010000451.1:0-7988 GCA_035627975.1 Pyrinomonadaceae bacterium
CAGCAGGTTCAGCGCCCGCAGCCCGTCCTCCCTCACCTGGTCGCCCATGTTAAGGACGTTGCTGTTAGAGAGCGTGAAGTTGGTCACCGAGTTGAGGTTTATGCCCTCCTGGCCCCCGCCGTTCATGTCTATGTTCGCCAGGGAGAGGCCGGTGACCGAGGCGGCGTGCACGCCGGCCGAGCAGCCCGCGTTGCCGCCCTCGCCGGGCGAGATGCCGCCGCAGGCCGAGTTCGGGTTGGTGGGGTCTGCGCCGTTCGCCGTCCCGACGTTCGTCATCTGGACGTTGGAGAGCGAGACGTCGGCGGCGTTTATGAACTCGGCGGCGCGGTTCGAGATCGAGGAGAAGGTGCCGCCCGAGGCGTCGGTCGAGCCCGAGCCCGTGACGCGGAAGCCGTTGCCGTTATCCGAGGCGTTCTGCACGGATATGCCCTTGGCGGCGCCCGAGGCGGACACCGAGTCGAAGACGACCGAGAGGGGCGTGCGGTTAGAGGAGTCGGTCCCCGTTATCTCGACGGCCACGTTGTTGGTCGAGGAGATGGTGCCGCTGGCGACCGTCAAAGCGCCGGTGTTCGTCTGCGCGAGCAGCGCGCGCTCGCCAGAGTCCGGCGAGATGTCCAGGTCCCCGAAGCTGACGGCGCCGAGATAGTTAAGGAGGTGCACGCCGGCGCCGGCCGTGTCCGAGTTGCTGTTGCCGGTGTCGTTGACCGTTGTGTTGCCGAAGCTGAGGGCTGCCGTCCCGTTGTTAGCGAGTATGCCAGTCTCGGTTGAGCCGGAGACGCTCGTGCTCGTTATCGAGAGCCCGCCCGCCGTGCCGCTGGCGATGCTTATGCCGTTCGTCGTGCTGTTGGTCGAGGAGACGGCGCCGAACTGCAGGCTGCCCGCCGAGGAGTTGTTGAGCGTCACGTCGCCGACCTTGATGGCGGGGCCGTTCGTGGCGCTGACGTTGCCGGAGTTGCCGGCCGCGGCCGTCACCGTCCCGGCGCTGGTCAGGAGGATGGCCGTGCCGTTGGAGGCCGAGGCGGCGAGCGTGCCGAAGGTCTTCGTCCCCGTGCTGCTCGTTATCGAGATGCCGGCCGTGGAGGCCGAGACCGACGTGTTGCCGAAGCTGAAGTTGCCGGCGGAGTTGCTGATGACTATGCCCTGCGAAGAGCCGGACGTGGACGTGCCTCCCGGTGAGGCGAGCGAGCCGGCGACCTGGCTGAGGAAGATGCCCTGCGAGCCGGAGGTCGAGGCGATTGAGAGGAACGAGGCGCTGAGCGTGCCGTTGAGCAGGCTCAGGGCTTGGCCCGCCCCAGTAAGCGTCACCTCCCCGACGGCGAGCGTGCCGAAGCTGGCGCCCGAGGCGATGTCAATGGCGGTCGTGTCGCCGACGGTGAAGCCCCGCAGCGTGTTGCCCGTCGCCAGGTTGACGGCGTTGGTCGCAGGCAACGTGGTCGCTATCACCGGCGGCGTGCCGCCCGTCGGGGGCAGCGTGGCGCTGTAGGCGGGCGGCGTGACGCCCGCGATGTTGGCGAGCGTGTCGCCCGCGCCCTGCCCTACGAGCTTCTGGTTGTTGAGGAGCTGGTTGCCGCCCGTGTAGTTACCCGAGTACAGGAAGATGGCGTCGCCGGGGTCGTCCGCGGCCGAGTCGGAGAAGCAGGTCGGCCCCACGACGGGGACGCTCACGCCGGTGTAGCAGTTGAACGGGTGCGACATGCGCCCGTCGCCGCCCGCGGGCGCGTTGTCGTCTATGAACCAGATGGCTATGGCGCCGACGTTGAGCGTCACGGTCGCCGTGTCGGTCTTGCTCTCGCCGTCCGTCACCGTGTAGGTGAACGAGTCCGTGCCGGAGAAGCCCGGCGGCGGGTTGTAGATGAAGGCGCCGCTCGCGTCAACGGCAGTGACCTGGCCGCCCTGAGTGCTCGTGCCGGAGAAGGGCGCGGACGAGTCGCCGGCCATCGCTGTCACGGTCAGCCCCGAGTTAGTGCAGGGCGAGCCGTCCTCGGACGGGTCGCAGTCGTTGGCGAGCAAGCCCTCGGAGGCTTCCGGCTGTATCTGGACGTTCCCGACCACGTCGTAACTGTCGGCGCCGGCGTTGGGCTGCGTCGTTATCGAGCCGGGGACGAGCGTTGTGCTCGCGTCAACCGTGTCGCTGAACTCGACGTTGGTGGCGTCGTCGGGGCCGTTGTTCGTGACGGTGACGGTGTATGTGATCGTCTCGCCCGGCTCGGCCTTGCCGTCGGCGTCGGAGTCCGTGATGAAGTCCGTCTTGGTCGCCGTGATGCTCGGCGCGAGCGCGAGCGGGGCGGGGGCGGGCAGCGCCCTGGGCGCTTCGCCGGCCGAGTCGGCCCCGGCGGCGGCCTCGTTAGCGGGCCTCGGAGAATCGGCGCGCGCGGGCGCCGCCAGCGGCGCGACGGGGCCGGCCAGCATGAGGTAGGAGATGATGCCCGCGGCGAATGCCCTCAGGTTACGGCGCCAGAACGTCGGCGTTGAAGACTTCATAACTCTCCTTATGATCACCACGAGACGGGGGGAGCGCTCGTGCGAGGTAGTTCCTAAACTTGAGGCTCGGGGCAGGGTTACTCGGGCGGGCCTGGGGGCGGGCGCCCGGCGTGGTCGTGCGCGGGGGCGGCGCTCCTTGGTGGCATGCGCCGCCCCCGCCGTCTTTCGGGCCCTTACGGCCTCTGCGGGAAGATGCCCTGGAGGGCTATGCAGAAGCTCAGGGTCAGGTACGGCTGCATGTTGTTATGCGGCAGCCCTCCGCCCGCGGGCGGCAGCGCCTGGAAGGCCATCTGCACGTTCGGGTTGGCGTTGACGAAAGGGGTCGCGCCGTCGGGCCGCGCGAGGCAGACGTCGGGCGTCGGCCCCTGCACGTCGGCAAGGTCGGTGGCGACCTGCACTAAGTGGTTGTGGAAGGGTATCTCGCTCACCAGCAGCGTGATGCTCTCGACGCCGGACATCTCGCCGAGGTCGCGTAAGCTGAGGCCCTGACCCTGGCCGGGCTGCATCGGGGCGTTGCCCTGCATGTCGGGTAGGGCGAAGGTGGACTTGCCGTCGCCGCCGTAGGTCGTACCCAGCAGGGCGAAGAGCGCCGTGTTCTGCGATAAGGGCATTATCTGCCCGTCGCAGAAGGCCCAGCCAGTCGGCGGGAAGTTGAAGGGGAAGATGCGGATTTCAGCTAGGAACTGGTCGGACATTTCATCTCCTTTAGGTCTGGCTGGGGAATATCCCGAAGAGCGAGATGATGAAGTTGATGCAGAGGAACGGCTGCGTGTTCTCGTGCGGCTGGCTCCCCCCCACAGGCGAGACGGTGTCGGTCGGCAGGGCCGAGCTCGGCACGTCCTGTATGTAGAGCTTGGCCTGGGCCGACTGCCCAAGCATCGTCCCCGTAGGGTTGGTGTCGCCGGCCGCCGTGTTGGCGACGGTGAGCGGGTGCGTGTGGTTGGGTATCTGCTGGACGGTGAGGGTCTCCTGCTCGGTGCCGGCCATCTCGCCTATCTGGTAGTTCGTCCCGTCGGGCCCAGTGCCCATGTGGATGGGGACGCGGCTGGCGAGGTTGGGCATGTTGAAGGTCTGCTCGCCGTCTCCGCCGTAGGTCGTGCCTATGAGCGTGAAGAGCGCGTCGTTCTCGGCTATGGAGAGCTGCTGGCCCTCGCAGAACAGCCACCCGTTGGGGGCGAAGTTGCCCGCGAACATCCTGATCTCTCCTATGTATGCTGTCATGCCTCCTCCTTTAGTTCCGCGACGGGAAGATGCCCTGAAGGGCGATGATGAAGTTCAACACGAGGTAAGGCATCATGTTGTTGTGCGGCTGGCTGCCGCCGACGGGCGTGACCGACTCGGGAGATATCGTCGTGAGATTCTGCGGCGGCGCGTAAACCGGGGTCTGCGAGACGCCGAAGTGGTTGCCGACAGCGACGTTGCTGTCGCCGGTGGCGATTGACGCCTGGAAGGCGTGCATGTGCGTCGGTAGTTGCTGGATGTTGATCGTCACGGAAGTCGAGCCGGCCGCCTCGCCGAGCGTGTGCCCGTTGCCTACGTGGATGGGGACTCGGCCCCGCAAGTTGGGCAGCGCGAAGGTGGTCTGGCCGTTGCCGCCGTAGGTCGTGCCCAGAAGGGCGAAGAGCGCCTGGTTCTGGTTGATGGGCAGGAACTGGCCGTTGCACAGCGCCCAGCCCTTCGGCGGGAAGTCGAAGGAGACTATCTTGATCTCGGAAAGGAACGGTTCGGACATGGGTCACTCCTTAGGGGTGGCTTCTAGAGCTTTTTGTCAACCGGTTGACTGGGCCGCCCGGCGCGGGAAGGACGGGCGGGAAGCGGAGAATTCCGTGTAAAGCTGGCGGCCTGAGCGCCCAGAGTGCTGGCGGTTAAATCCTGTTCGTCGGCGTGCCTGTTCGCTGAAGGTTTGGAAAGTAGCTTGTCCGTCTATTCGTGGCGGCCGGCATTCTATCCGCACAAGGCCAAAATATCAAGACGCATGTTCAACGCATTTAACTTAAAGGTTGTAACTTCTCGGGAAAGCGCATACACTGTCGCCCCTTGGCGGGCCTTACAGGCAGGCCCGCCGCCCACCCCTTAGTCTCGAGGAGAACAAAAGAATGTCAGTATCGCGACGCGACTTTTTGAAGTCGGGCGCGACGGCCACGCTTGCGGTCGGCCTCGCGCTCAAATTCGGGAGCGACGCAGCTTCCGGGCAGGCACTTAGACGATCCGACCCCTCGCAAGACTTCCCTGTCTCGACCGAAGCGCAGAAAGATCCCGTATTCAGCTACACCAGAGAGACTTTCGACCCCTACGTGGGCGGCATCTTCAACTCGCGCGGGGTCGCGGGCAAGACCGTGGGGCTCACGCTCCTGAAGGTGCGCGACTGTAAGGCGGCACCGCGCAGCGCTCGCCTCGCCTCGACGCCGCCGGTCACGAAGAAGGAGCGCGAGACGGACTGCTTCGCGCTCATATTCGTCTCTTCCGAGCCGCTCACAGACCTGACGACCATACACACCCTCGAGCACGCGGCGCTCGGCAAGTTCGGCCTGTTCCTGACTCGCCGCGAGGGCGAGGGCAAGCGGCTCTACTACGAGGCGGTCATCAACCACGCCCGCTAACCGACGCGCGGGGCTTTGCGGCCCCGCGCCGAAAACCAACTCCCTCGCCGCGAAACCGGGAAGCCCCCGCCCGCCTGACGAGCGGGGCGGGGGCTTACGTACGCGCGGCGCCTTCGGACGAAAGGGATCGGACGGATGACGCAGACGGGGGGC
Organism: Pyrinomonadaceae bacterium; assembly: GCA_035627975.1. Taxonomy (GTDB): domain Bacteria; phylum Acidobacteriota; class Blastocatellia; order Pyrinomonadales; family Pyrinomonadaceae; genus QHXN01. The sequence continues at coordinate 5,235 of DASPKR010000451.1, forward strand.
GGCGGCCCCATAAGGCTCGCGGACGGGCGCGAGGTGACCTTGCGGCCCGTGTCGGAGGGCGACGACGAGCTCCTGCTCGCGATCTACGCGAGCACGCGCGAGGAGGAGCTTGCGCAGGTCGCCTGGGGAGAGGGGCAGAAGGAGGCCTTCCTGCGCATGCAGTTCGAGGCGCAGAGCCGCGAGTACCGCGCGCGCTTCCCCGACGCGGAGTACGACGTGATACTGCTCGAAGGCCGCGCGGTCGGGCGCTGGTGGGTGGGCCGCGCGGAGGACGAGATACGCCTGCTCGACATAGCGCTCCTGCCCGACGCGCAGAACCGGGGCGTGGGCGGCGCCCTCCTCAAGCTCTTGATCGAGGAGGCGCGGGCCGCGGGCGTGCCGCTGCGCCACATGGTCTTCGTGATGAACGAGGGCGCCAGGCGATTCTACGAGCGTCTAGGCTTCCGGGTCTTCGAGGAGGTCGGGGCCTACCTGCACATGGAGTGGAGGCCGGAGGGCGCGGCGGCCGAGGGTCAGGCGAAGTAGTTGAAGGCGGCCTCGTAGCGGAAGCCGCGCTCGTCGCGCGCCACGGGGACGATGAAGATCTCCATCTCGCCCATCTCGGCGTGCGCGACCTTGTATATCTGCTGCTGGAGTAACACGCCGCCGGGGCCGTAGAAATAGACGGAGAAGCGCTCGACCTTTCCCCTCTCGTGGCTGAGCGGCTTGAAGCCCTTCACCTCGTCGAGCACGAGCTCGACCTCGCGCCCGCCTTCGAGCGCGACGCTGAACTTCGTCCCCAACTGCCGCGAGAAAGTCTCCTCCGTCAACTGTCCGGCCATAAGTGAGCCTCTCAGAAAGGGAATGAAAAGGGCGCCGCCGTGGGCGTCGGCGGCGCCAAGATAGCACGAACACTCGCCCCGCAATCAAGCCCCGCGCGCCCCCGCGCCCGCGCGCGGCGCCGTGAGCAGCCCCGCGAGCAGCGCCACAGGCCCGAGCCAGAGCAGCCACATCATCGCCCCCAGCCCGTGCCTCTGCGCGAAGGCGCCGAGCGCGAGCGGCACGAGGCTGGCGACCAGCCCCGACGCGTTCGACACCGTCATCACCGTGCCGCTGCGCCCCGGCATCGAGGCGTAAAGCTGCGCCGCGAGGATCGGGTACCAGCCGGCGTTCACGAACCCGAGCAGCCCGAGCAGCACGAGCTTCGCCGTCAGCCCCTCGGCGAGCAGGAAGGCCGGGAAGATGACGACGACGGCCGCCGTGCTCACGCGCAGGTAGCTCAAGCCCCTCACCCGCTCAAGCACCCAGAGGATGAGGAAGTCGCCGGGCAACCCCACGCACGTCCAGACGATGACGGCCGTCGCCGCCTGCGCCCCGCCCGCGCCGACCACGTCCACGAAGTAGAGCGCGAGGAAGCCGAGCAGCACGTCGGCCATGAAGTCACCCGCATGCAGCAGCACGAGCCAGCGCACCACCTCGCGCCGCCTGAGCGCGGCCCACGCCTCGCGGAACCCGTCGGCGAGCGCCTCGCGCGTCGTCGCGCCCTCCGTCGCGGACGGCGTCGGGAAGGGGAGACGCCACGCGGCCCAGACCATCACGAGCGCGAAGAGCGCGACGCACGCGAACAGCCAGCGCCAACTGACGCCCGCCCACACGGCGAGCGCGACTGCGACCGGCCCGGCCGCGTTGCCGGCCGCGCCGAACAGAGTCCAGCGCGCCATGTTCTGCTCGCGCCTGTCCGGCGCGGCGTCCATCAGCGCCGCCTGTGACAGGCCGACGAACGCGCCCGAGGCGGGGCTGAGCACCATGGTCGTGAGCAGCAGGAAGACGAAGTCGTAGCTCAGCCCCATCAACAGCGTCGAGGCGGCGTAGCAGACCCCGCCCGCGAGTATGACGGCGCGCCTCTTCCAAACGTCGGCCAGTATGCCGAGCGCGGGCTCGACGAAGTTGCCGAACAGCGTCGGCACGCTCAGGAGGATGCCGACCTGCGTGTAGGAGAGCCGCAGGTCGTCGCGGATGAGCGGCCACGCGGACTCGTGCACGCCGAACAAGACCTCGTCGAGGAACTCGACGAGCAGGAGGCTCAGGGCGAAGGACGAGAGGCGTCGGCCCGCGCGCCCCCGTGCGGGCGCGGGCAGACAGGTTTGTTCGGATGACATTGACGGTGATTCTCCTTCTCTCGCGTGAAGAGGTTGACGTTTCCGTTTAAGTGAGCGCGGAAAACGTCCCCCGCGGAGGAGGGATCACCGAGCGCGCGAGGGCAAGCCACAACCTTCGCGGCACGCGCGCACGCCTCTGGCGTGTGCGCGCCGCCGCCGTCAGGCTTGCCGCTCTAGCCGGGGCTTACCAAGGAGGGAAGTCGGAATTCTGTGCTTTCGTCATGCCACGAATTTTAGCACGGGAAGGGGCTCGACGCTCAAGCGTTCGCGCCCGTGGCTTGCGGGCCGCCGCGGACGCGCTCGGTCTCGCCCTCGAAGATGTAGGCGAGCGACTTGTAGATGAGCTTGGCGCAGAGGAAGGCCGAGGCGTTCTGGCCCTCGACGTAGGCGTACTCGTTCAAGTCCATGCCGACGACGCGGCGCTTGCGCGCCAGCGTGCGGATGAGCCCGACCACCTCGTACCAGCCGAGGCCGCCCGGCTCCGGCGTCCCCGTCTGCGCGACGAGCGACGGGTCGAGGCCGTCTATGTCGATGGTCAGGTAGACGTTCTCGGTGAGGCCGTCCACGGCCTCGTCCCACCAGTCGGTGCGCCCGACGATGTCCTTGGCCCAGAAGA
>DASPKR010000452.1:0-2331 GCA_035627975.1 Pyrinomonadaceae bacterium
CACGAACTTCAAGGCGGCATCGGGCCGGCTCGACGCGCGCTTTGAAGGCGCAACCGGCCCCGACGAATCCGCCCGCACGCCGCTCACGGGCGAGCTGGCGCTTATGGCCGACCGCGGCCTCTTCCAGATAGAGCGCGCCAACCTCCGCACCGGCGCCACCGAGCTTAACGCCCGAGGCCGTTTCTCCTTCGAGGGCGGTTCAGACCTCGCCGTCAACCTGAACTCGGCTGACGCCGCCGAGCTTCAGTCGGTCGTGATAGCGACGGGGTTGCTTCCCGACTTGGAAGAGCGCGTCAAAGAGTTCGGCGTGCAACTCGCCGGCAACCTCAGCTTCAACGGCACCCTTTCGGGCGACCTGGACGACCCGCTCGTCAACGGCCGCTTCGAGCTTGCTTCCCTGACGATGCGCGGGCGCGACCTCGGCGCCCTCAGCGCCGACGTCGTCTCGAACGCCTCGGAGACGCGCGTCACGAACGGGCGGCTCGCGCAGCCCGGCGGCGGAGGCGCGCAGTTCGCGGCCGTCATCCCGCGCGCCGGCGAGAACAACGTCTCGTTCGAGGCGACGCTCGAGAACGCGGACGTGTCGAGCTTACTGCTCGCGCTCGGCGGCGACGCGCCGGCCGAAGGCGAGGGCGGCGGCATGAGCGCGCAGAGCCTCGCGGGCCTCGGGCGCGCGTCGGGGCGCGTGAGCGTAACCGGCTACCCCGGCGCGATGGCCGGGAGCGCCGACCTTCGCGTCGGCTCGGGCGTCATAGGCTCGCAGGCTTACGATGAGATAGTCGCGCGGGCGACTTTCAGTGGCTCTCGCGTGAACGTCGAGACAGTCGAGGCGCGGCTGGCCGCCGGCCGCGTCACGGCGAGCGGCAACGTTGACATAGAGCAGAAGAGCTTCGACTTCCGCGCCGAAGGCACGGGCGTCCGCCTAGACCTCCTCGGCGGCGTGCTCCCCGCGGGGCGGGGCGCGCCGCGCCTGGGCGGCATCGCAGACTTCACGGCCTCCGCCTCCGGCAACATCCTCGACCCGACCTCCTACCGCGCCGAGATAAACGCGCGCGGCCGCGACGTGACCATCAACGGCCAGCCGGCGGGCGAGCTAACGCTCGTGGGCACGACGACGGCCGACCAAAAGTTCAACCTGGAGCTTACTACGGGGCTTCTGGGCAGCCCGCAGGTCATACGCGCGCAGGTTGACCTCGCGGGCGAGGAGGGCATACCGCTCATCGTCGAGACGACCCTCGCGGGCGCAGACCTCACGCCGCTCTTCTCGGCGCTGCTGCCCGGCAGCGGCGTGCGCGTGACGGGGACTGCGACGGGGAGCCTGCGGGCTTCGGGGAACCTGCTCGACGAGGAGGGCGGCTTCACGACCTCGGCGCTCAGCGGCCGCGCAGAGTTCACCACCCTCAACGTGCAGATAGAGGACGTGGCGCTCGAGGCCGTCAGCCCGCTCGTCGTCGTCTTCACGCCGAGGGAGATAACCTTCGAGCAGACGCGCTTCCGCGGCCCCGGCACGAACATAAGCTTCGGCGGCAAGGCCGCCATCGCCGCGGGCGGCACGAACGACGTGACGGTCGAGGGCGCCCTGAACCTTGGCGTGCTAAGCAACCCGGGCCAGAACTTCTTCCTGTCGGGCGCCGCCAACGTCGCCGTGAGCGTCAAGGGCGCCTACGAGAGCCCGCGCCTTACGGGGACGGCTTCGCTCGCGAACGCCTCGTTCGCCCTGCTCGTCTCGAACCAGCGACTGGTGGCGAGCGAGATCAACGGCCTCGTCCGCTTCAACGAGACGAACGCGAGCATAGAGAGCTTGACGGGCCGCCTCGGCGGCGGCCGCGTCTCGGCGACGGGCGGCGTGCTGCTCGCCGGCTTCCGCCCCGTGCAGTTCCGCGTCGTCGCGCGCGGCGACGAGGTGACGGTGCCTTTCCCGGCGGACTTCCGCACCACCGCCGACGCCGAACTGGAGATAAGCGGCCGCCTCGATTCGCAGATAATCAAGGGGACTGTCAACGTCCGCCGCAGCGAGTACACTGAGAACCTCGACCTCGCAGACCTTATAGACCAGCGGCGCGAGGCGCCCATCACGGAGGGAGGCGGTGGCGGGGGCGGCGGCCTGCTCGCAGGCTCGGTCACGACCCTCGACCTCATCATACAGGGGCGCGACGCGCTAGTGGTGCGCAACAACCTAGCCGACATGGTCGGCTCAATAAGCCTTCGGGCGCGCGGCACCGTGGACGACCCCCTCATATCGGGGCGCATCACGGTCACGCGCGGCACGCTCGCCTTCCGCAACGAGCAGTTCGAGCTTCAGCGCGGCATCATTGACCTGCCGCCGCGCCG
>DASPKR010000453.1:0-2639 GCA_035627975.1 Pyrinomonadaceae bacterium
GTGCGCGCCGTGAACTGAAGCTCGGCGTCGCCGAAGTCGAGCCGAATGCGGTCGCCTTCGCGCGGCGCTCCGCTCAAGGGAACGCTCAGGAGCGCAGTGACGCTCTGCTCAAGCTCCGAGAAAGACCACTCCGCTACGGCCGCGGGCGGAGGCGGCGGCCCCGCGCCGCCAATCACGCTCGCCGTCGCCGGCAACGGGTCGAAGCCCGAGCCACTCAGCCAGCGCGTTCGGCACCAGAGCGCGTCGCCGCACCTGACGCTCACGACCGCACGGCGGTTCGGCGACGAGCCGGGCGGAGACTGCGCTCCGCCCCCCGTCGTCGCGGCCTCCGTCACGACGGCGAGCAGCGCGAAGCCTTCGTCGCGGAAGCTGAAACGCAGCAGGTCGCCCACGCGCACGTCTCCCGGCGACGAGGGCGCAAGCTCGAACGACAAATCGTTCGGCGTCGCCTTCGTCACCTCGACCGCTCGGGTCTTTAGAGAGGCGCCCACGCGCAAAGCGTCCGACCAGCTCCCCTCCGAGCGCGCGACGGCGAAGGCGGGCGCGAGCGCCCCTCCCCCGCGGCGCGCGAGCATCGCGGGCAGAGGGAAGCGGTTCGAGCGCGCGTCGCGCGCAACGCGCACGACCCAGCAACGCCGCCCGCCGTTGACGAAGAAGGAGCGGACGGCCGAAGCGAGGTATGCGCGTGCGGGCTCGCCGCGCTCGGGGTCTGCGGCGAGCGGAGTGTCGTCGCCGAAGACGGCGGCGAACTGCGCGGCGTCGGCCACGGCGACGGGGACGCCGACGGGGCCGGAGGCCGCGAAGCCCACGAAGACCGTCACGTCCATACGGGGCAGCACCTCGGCGAGCGGAGGCTCCTGCACCTCGAAGCGCACGCCGGGCAGCCGCGCCCCCACGTTTTTACGCGACATCAGGAGCATCGGCCTACTCGAAGTCGAGCCGCTCGTAGGCGAGCGTCATCTCCTCCATCGCCACGTCTGTCCCCTTCGCGTTGAAGGGGCCGCTCGTGTGCTTCGTTATGCGCGCGTTCCTGAGCGTCCAGGTGGCGACGACGTTGTGATCCTCGCTCTGCAAATGGACGACCACCGTTCGCAGGGCGTCCGGGCTCCCGTCGCGGAGCTGGCTTATCCAGTCGTAGAGCGCCTTCGAGCCGATGATGCCGCGCTTCAGGGTCACGTCGGTCACCTTAGTCATGCCGTTGACCTTGCGCACGGAGTTCAGCGGCTCATTGCCGTTGCGGTACTCCGAGACGGTTATCTCCATCCCGAGGCCGCTCACCTCCTGGAAGCCGGCCTCCACGCCGCTCGTACCGCCGCCCCCGCCGAGGTCAACGAGGAAGTTGAACTGCGAATAGGGGCGTTCACGTGTGACAGCCATCAGTCACCTCCATTCTCACTTGTCGTCAGAAGCTTTAGCCCTTCCGGTCGGCAGTCCACTGGCCGATGCGGAATATGACGTACTCGGCGGGCCTGAGCGGCGCGACGCCTATCAGGCAGACGAGGCGGCCGTTGTCGAGGTCGTTCTGCGTCATGGTCGAGCGGTCGCAGCGCACGAAGAAAGCCTTCTCGGGCTTGTCGCCGAGCAGCGCGCCCATCACCCACTCGTTGAGGAGGAAGTCCTCGATGGTGCGACGTATGTTGCCCCAGAGCGCCTCGCCGTTCGGCTCGAAGACGGCCCACTGCGTCCCCTTGTCAATCGAGCGCTCAAGGTAGGCGAAGTAGCGGCGCAGGTTGACGTACTTCCACTCGGGGTCGGAGGTCATCGTGCGCGCGCCCCAGAGGCGGAAGCCGCGCCCCTCGAAGTAGCGGAAGCAGTTGATGCCCTCGGGGTTGAGAACGTCCTGCTGGCTCTTGTTGAGGAGCGTCTCGAAGCCGATGGCGAGGTTGACGACCTCGTTTGCGGGCGCCTTGAAGACGGCGCGGTTCACGTCGTTGCGCGCGTAGATGCCTGCGACGAAGCCGCTCGGCGGCAGGTGAATCTCGCGCTGCGTGACGGGGTCGAGCACGCGCACCCAGGGGTAGTAGAAGGCCGCGTACTTCGAGTCGTAGCGCGCGCGCATGGCGCGCACGTCGGAGACGGCCTGGCGGTCGCCGGAGTCAACGACGGCGATGCGGTAGCGCATCTTCTCAGCGTGGGCGATGAGCAGGCCGATGACGGTCTGCGCCTGCGAGCGCGTCGCGGCGTTCGCCTCGTAGCCGTGGGTCGAGCCGGGCGCGGCGACAATAGAGATGTCCTCCAAGTCCTCGAACTGCTTGAGCCCCGTCTTCTTGCTGGAAGAAGGGTCGTCCGAGCCCTCGTACTCGGCTGCGGTCGGGCGGTCGCCGTCGTTCCCGCCCGAAAGGTTCGCGTCAACCGAGCGCTCCTCGTCGGTCGAGTCATCCCGGTCGAGCGCGGCGCGATGGCGCGAGTTTGCCGAAAGCAGCGCGCTCAGAACGTCGAGCCCGTCGGAGACGGCCGAGCCGGCCGTGAGCACGAAGGGGAGCCGGAGCGCCTGGCTGAGCGAGCCGGGGTTCTCGGCGAAGCGTGAGAAGGGCGAGTCGGGCGAGCCGGCCGTCTCGTGCTTCGGGTCGAGCGGCAGGTTGTCCCAGACCTGCGTCGTCCCGTCGGGCATCGTCGCCGTTATCGTCAGCGTCACGACC
>DASPKR010000454.1:0-5245 GCA_035627975.1 Pyrinomonadaceae bacterium
GCGAGCGAGCGGCGCAGGAACCTCGAAGCCTCCGGCAGGGGGACGGGCCCGCCCAGCACGGCCGCCATGCGCGCGAAGGCGCCGCGCGCGGGCTCGGCCTGCGTCTCGGCGTGCTTGAAGACTTCGGGCCAGAACTTCTCAGAGAGGTACGAGCCCTTCAGGTCAACGCTCACGAGCGCGTCGGCCATGGTGCGCGCGCCGGCTATCCGCGCCGCGGCGCCGTCGGCCTCGTACTCGTGGCGGCGCGCGAGCACGAAGGAGTAGGCGTTGAAGTAGGGCGCGTACCAGTTGAAGAATTTGACGAAGATGCCGGAGCCCCAGCGCCCCTCCGCCTCGAGCCTCACGAGTAGCTGATACCAGGTGAGCCTAACGCGATAAATCCAGCCGCCGAAGCGGCCGTGGTTGCCGGAGAGGTGGCCCATCTCGTGCGCGAGCACGGCCCGGAACTGCTCGGGCGTGAGCGCCTGCATGAGCGGCAGGCCCAGCACAAGGTAGTTCCTGTGCCAGCCCAGGAGCCCCAGCCGCGGCACCTGCGCGAGCGCCGCGTTGTAGTCATCGTCCACGAGCACCTTGTGGACGGGCGGCGACTGCAAGGCGCGCGTCAGCTCGTCAACCAGCCCGAAGAGGCGCGGCGCGCCCTCCCTCTTTAGCTCTATGCCGCCGGGCGGGGCGACGCGAACGTAGAGGGCGCGCGCCACCACGACGGCCAGCATCAGCAGTATCCAGCCGAACTTGAGCGCCCAGTAGTTGAAGCGCCCGCTGGTAATGCTCAGGTAGATGATGCCGCCGAAGAGCAGCAGCACTACGCCGAGCACCATGAAGACGTATGCGTACCCGAGCGCGGCCAGTAGCCCCACGCGCAGCGCGTAGCGCGAAGGCTCGCGCTCGGCGAAGGCTTCGAGCCGCGCCACCCTCTCGACGAACTCTTCGTGAGTCATGCCCATAGTAGTCCCCCGGGATGTTAGCAGCCTGCGGCGCGTGCCCGCCACCGCACCGACCGCACCGACCGCGCGCGAGCAGGGAAGTGAAGCCGGGCGGCCGTGTGTTATACTCGCCGCTTACTCCCCCGTTTGATTTACACGCGGCGGGCGCACGATAGTGCCTGCCGGTTTGGAGATGACTGTAAAAAGTGAGTAACGCGATTGAGTTGATGCCCCTGGGCGGCCTCGGCGAGTTCGGGAGCAACTGCATGGCGCTGCGCTGCGGCGACGACATGATTCTGCTCGACGTGGGGATGGGCTTCCCCGAGGAGAGCGCCTACGGCGTGGACGTTTGCATCCCCGATTTCGACTTCCTCGAAGAGTACCGCGACCAGATAGCGGCGGTCGTCCTCACGCACGGCCACGAGGATCACATCGGCGCCGTCCCTTACGTCCTGAAGAAGTTCAACGTCCCCGTCTATGCCTCGCACTTCACGATGGGGCTCGTTGAGAGCAAGCTAGAAGAGCACGACCTGCTGGGCGACGTGCTGCTGCACCGCGTCGAGCCGCGCGAGGTCGTCGAGGTTGGCGCCTTCCAGATCGAGTTCATACGAGTCTCGCACTCGCTCATAGACTGCTTCGCGCTCGCCATCAAGACGCCGGTCGGCACACTTATTCACACGGGCGACTACAAGGTGGACGAGACGCCCGTCATCGGCGAGCCGATTGACCTGCGCACCCTCCGGCGCTACGGGCAGGAGGGCGTTCTGGCGCTCACGTCCGACTCGACGAACGCCACCGTGCCGGGCCGCACCCCCTCCGAGCGCGCCGTCATCCCCGACTTCGAGGAGATTTTCTCCGAGGCGGAGGGGCGCATATTCGTCGCCACCTTCGCGTCTTCGATACACCGCCTGCAAATCGTCTTCGACGTGGCGCAGCAGTTCGACCGGAAGGTCTGCGTGCTCGGCCGCTCGATGGTCAAGAACGTCGAGATCGCCGAGCGGCTCGGCTACCTCGACCTGCACGACGGGCAGCTCGTCTCTTTGCAGGACTCGCGCAAGCTCGCCGACCACGAGATCGTCTATCTCGTCACGGGCTCGCAGGGCGAGCCCCGCGCGGCGCTCTCGCAGCTCTCCACGCAGTCCTACAAGGGCCTGACTATCGAGGAGGGCGACACCGTCGTCCTCTCCGCGCGAATCATACCGGGCAACGAGCGCTCCATCTCGAAGCTCATCGGCGAAATCTACAAGCGCGGCGGCAACATCATTGACGAGAAGCGCCGCCTCATTCACGTCTCCGGCCACGCCTCGCAGGAGGACATAAGGATCATGACGGAGGCAGTCCGCCCCCGCTTCGTCATCCCCGTCCACGGCGAGTACCGCATGCTCTACCGCCACAAGGAGTTCCTCAAGAACCACTGCGACTTCCCCGAGGAGAACATCATCCTCATAGAGAACGGCGACGTTCTGGAGCTGGACGGCGAGCGCGCAGTCGTCACCGAGAAGCGCGACGTCGGCCGCACGTTTATTGGCGACTCCGGCTTCGAGGAGATAGGCCGCGAGGTCGTGCGCGAGCGGCGCCAGCTCGCATACGACGGCGTCGTCACGCCCGTCGTCACGGTGAGTGAAGAGACGGGCGAGCTGGAGGCCGCGCCCGAGGTCGTCGCGCGCGGCATAATCGGCATGAACGGCAACGGCACGGCCGCCGAGTTCGTCCGCGACATGCAGCGCGTCATAACCGAGGCCGTAAAGTCCGCACCGCGCGCCGAGCGCCGCGACGCGAGCCTCCTCAAGGAGCGCGTCCGCGTGGAGCTAAAGCGCTTCATACAGAAGCAGACCGGCACGCGGCCCGTCATCCTGCCCGTCGTCGTGCAGGTCTGAAAAACAGATGCCGGGTGCCGGGTGCTGGATGTCGGTTTAAAAACGGGCCAGCATCTGACGTCCGGCATCTGGCATCCTTTATGCCCGAAAAAGATGTCGCCGAGCTTTTGCGCCGGGCGCGGGTCGAGGTAGCGCCCGGCGAGTTCGTGCTCGTGGGGATGCGGCGCGAGGAGTGGCGGCGTCTGCTTGAGAGCCCGGAACTGAGCCCGCGCCCGGACGCGCCCTTCATGCTTCTGAGCGACCCGTTCGAGGTGACTCTGCTTTTGGAGGAGGAGGACTGGCGGGCGATGCGCCACGCCGCGCGCGACGCGCGCGTGGAGGCGGGCTTCAGGCTCGTGACGCTCGACGTTGAACTCCCGTGGGACGTGGTCGGTTTCCTCGCGCGGGTGACTGAGGTGCTCGCCGGGGCGGGCGTAGCGGTCGGCGCCGTCTCTGCCTTCTCGCGCGACCACCTGCTCGTCAAGCAGCAAGACCTGGGCAGGGCGCTGCGCGCGCTCGGCGCGCACGTCGCCGAGCTATGCTGAGCCGTGATTCGTGATGCGCTACGACTGGAAGGATAAAGTCGTCCTGCTCACCGGCGCCTCTTCCGGCATCGGGCGCGCGCTGGCCGTGGAGCTTGGCCGCCGCGGCGCGCGGCTCGGGCTGCTCGCGCGTCGGGCGGAGGAGCTGATGAAGACGGCAGAGCTGGTCGAGCGTGCCGGGGGGCGCGCTTTGGCGCTGCCGGCCGACGTGCGTGACGCCGCGCAGGTCAGGGCCGCCGCGGAGCGCGTGCGCGAGCACTGGGGCGACATAGACATACTCATCGCCAACGCCGGCATGAGCACGACGACTCCCGCCACCCGATTGCAAGCCGCCGAGGCGGGCGACGTAATCTCCATAAACGTCATCGGCGTCGTCAACAGCGTCGCGGCCGTGCTGCCCGAGATGGTCAAGCGGCGCGGGGGCCACCTCGTCGCCATCTCCAGCCTCGCCGGCTACCGCGGCCTGCCCGCATCCGGCGCCTACAGCGCGAGCAAGGCCGCCGTATCCACCTTCTTCGAGAGCCTGCGCGTTGACCTGCGAAAGAGCGGCGTCGCCGTCACCGTCATACACCCCGGCTTCATACGCACGCCCATGACGGCCGGGCGCAAGAAGAAGCTGCCCTTCCTCCTCGAAGTCGAGGACGCTGCCTGCCGCATCATACGTGCCATCGAGCGCCGCGCGCGCACCTACGCCTTCCCGTGGCAGCTCGCGGCAGTCGTGCGCGCGATACGACACATGCCCTCGGCCCTCTACGACCGGCTCGCCTCCGGCTCCAACTTCCGCGAGTAAAGCTGAACGCCGACCCGCTTATCGCTGACAGCTATTACGATGAACATTCTCCAGGCCATCATCCTCGGCATCGTGCAGGGGCTCACGGAGTTCATACCCATCAGCTCGACGGCGCACCTGATTTTCGCGGGCCGCCTGACGGGCCTTTCGCAGTCCCTGAGCGCCGAGCAGGTGACGGCCACGATTGCCGTCATCCAGTTGGGCACGCTCGCGGCCGTCTTCATCTATTTCGCGCGCGACATGTGGGCGATCAGCCACGCCTTCGTCCGCGACCACCTGGCGCTGCTGCGGGGTGGCGGCGTGCCGGGCCGTGACGGCGGGGGCTTCTTCTCGCGCCTCTCGGGCGACGCCCGGCTCGGCTGGCTCATCCTTATAGGCTCGCTGCCGATAGGCGTGATCGGCCTTCTCTTCAAGGACGTGATCGAGGGCTCGCTGACAAAGAACCTCTGGGTGATAGCGACAATGATGGTCTTGGTCGCGCTCCTTCTGCTCGCGGCCGAAAGGGTCGGGCGTCGCAGGAAGGAGATGGGAGACCTCACGCTCGGCGACGCGCTAGCCGTCGGCTTCGCGCAAGTCCTGGCGCTCGTCCCCGGCGCGAGCCGCTCTGGCTCGACGATGATGGGCGGCCTCTTCGCGGGCGAGACGCGCGAGACGGCGGCGCGCTTCTCCTTCCTGCTTTCGATACCGGCGATAACGGCGAGCGGGCTGCTCGAGCTCAACGAAGCATTCGAGAAGCTGCCCGCGGGGAGCGCCGCGCCGCTCGCCGTAGCGACCGTGGTCTCGGGCGTCGTCGGCTACGCCTCCATCTGGTTCCTGCTCCGCTTCCTGCGCACGCACTCCACAGGCGTCTTCATCGGCTACAGGCTCGTCGTCGGCGCGCTCGTCTTCGCGCTGCTTGCCGCGGGCGTCGTCGCGCCGCTCTGAGGCTCGCGCGGGGCCGCGCTCTCGGTTACACTTATCCCGCCCCTCCCGTCGAACTCGGTTAAACACTTCCCCCTGCGGGATTCGGAGGGTAGGACAGTTACCATGAGCGACGAAACGACAACTGACGCGGGCGCAAGTCTCCCGCGCTCGCAGCGGCCGCGCAGCCCGCGCGTGCCCGTGAATTTCACCGTCGAGCTGGAAGGCGAGGAC
>DASPKR010000455.1:0-5506 GCA_035627975.1 Pyrinomonadaceae bacterium
GCGAGGTTGACCAGGCCACGACGAGCATCATCGTCTGCGAGTGCTGGAAGATTACGTTCGTGCGCGTGACCATGTAGAGGCCGGCCGTCACCATCGTCGCCGCGTGAATGAGCGCGGAGACGGGCGTGGGGCCGGCCATCGCGTCCGGCAGCCAGACGTAGAGCGGAATCTGCGCGCTCTTGCCGCACGCGCCGATGAAGAGCCCGAGCGCAATCCACGACATGAGGCCCCACGAGCCGATGAGCTCGACGGGGTAGGCGCGCGCCGACTCGAAGACGGCCGTGTACTGCGTCGTGCCGAAGGTGGCGATGATGGCGAAGACGGCGAGCGCGAAGCCGAAGTCGCCGACGCGGTTAGTTATGAAAGCCTTGCGTGAGGCGTCGCCCGCCTCCTTGCGGTCGAAGTAGTAGCCGATGAGCAGGTAGGAGCACAGGCCCACCCCCTCCCACCCGACGAACATCATCAGGAAGTTCGACCCCATCACGAGCACCAGCATCATGAACATGAAGAGGCCGAGGTATGAGAAGAAGCGGTAGAACCCTTTGTCGCCGTGCATGTAGCCCGTGGCGAAGACGAATATGCACAAGCCCACGCCCGTCACTATCAGCATGAAGACGGCCGAGAGCGGGTCGAGCTGGTAGCTCCACTCAACGTCCAGTAGCGAGCCGCGCGCGGCCTGCCCGGCCTGCCCGTGCGTAAGCTCCACGCCGCCGCCCTGAATCCAGGTGTGGCTGAACGGGAAGCCGCCCTCCTCGCTCGTCAGGTAGGGTCTCGGCCACAGCGCGTGCTCGCCGAAGCCGTAGGAGGCGACGGCCGACAAGCTTATCAGGAACGCGAGCGCCACCGACCCGACCGCAATCACGGAGACGGCCCGCTCCGGGAACTGGAGCCTGCGCCCCAGCAGCCCGTTGACGGCCGCGCCGAGGAGCGGCAGGAGTGGCACGAGCCAGATGTACTTGTGCATAGAAGCTTTCAGCAATCAGCTTCCAGCAATCAGCTCATCGGCGGCTGTCGGCTCTTGTCTCGCCTGCCGCTGGTCGCTGACCGCTGACCGCTTTTCACCATTTCAAGAGGTCAATCTTGTCGGCGAATATCGTCTCGCGGTTGCGGTAGAGCGCGATGACGATGCCGAGGCCGATGGCGGCCTCCGCGGCCGCGACGACGATGATGAAGACCGTGAAGACCTGGCCGGCGACGGCGTTCATGCTGCCCGCGTCCTGAAGGTAGCGCGAGAAGGCTATGAAGTTCAGGTTCGCTGCGTTAAGTATCAGCTCGATGGACATGAAGATGACGATGATGTTGCGCCGCACGAGCACGCCCGCCACGCCGACGGCGAACATGAGGGCCGCGATGACGAGGAACTTCGACAGATCCGGGTGCGCGACGCCCTGACGGACGTTGTCGAGCCACGTCGAGCCCTGTAGCAGCGCCGCCGCCGTCAAGATGCCGCTCATGCTTCGCCTCCCGTCTCGGCCGCGGCCTCGGCGGCCGCCGCGTCGGGCGCGGCGTCGTCCGCCGCGACCTCCTGCTTCGCCGTGCGCGCGAGCAGCACCGAGCCGACTATCGCCACCAGCAGCAGGACGCTCGCTATCTCGAACGGCAGCCCGCCGTAGCGGTAGAGGCTCGCGCCCACGGTCTGCGTATCCTCGGAAATCTTCGCCACGCCGGTCGCCGCGCGCGGAAGGCCCCGCTCTCTCGCCCGCTTTGCGTCGGCCTGCAACTCGGCGCGCTCCTCGGGGCTTAGGCCCGCGGCGCCGGCCGGAGCGAACTCGCCCGCCGAGCGGTTGATGGCGTAGATGAGCCCGAAGGCCAGGAGCGCGGCGAAGACCATGCCGGCGCCGACCTGCCGGGGCCGGTTGAAAAGCTCCTCGCGCCCGCGCTCCTCGGCGCTCACGTTGACGAGCATGATGACGAAGAGGAACAAGACCATCACGCCGCCGACATAGACGAGAATCTGCACGCCCGCTATGAACTCGGCGCCGAGCAGGAGGAAGAGCGCGGCCACCGAGACCAGCGCCGAGATGAGGAAGAGCGCCGAGTGCACCGCGTTGTGCGCCATCACGGTCAAAAGGGCCGCCACCAGCGCCGCCAGCGCGAACACCCAGAAGAAGAGCGACTCCCAGCCGGATAAAGTCATACGCGCCTTACGCCTCGAACTTCTTCGACTCGCGCCCCTGCTCCAACATCTCGCGGTTCCAGACGAAGCCGGCGCGCGAGTAAGTCGCAAGCTCGAACTCCTGCATCAGCTCAAGGCAGGCCGTCGGGCAGGCCTCCTGGCAGAGGTCGCAGAACATGCAGCGCGAGGTGTCGAAGATGAACTCGTCGAGCACCTTCTTCTTGCGCGGCTTGCCGCCGACCATCATCTCGATGTCCATCGGGATGACGTCTATGCAGTCCTCGGGGCAGGCCAGCGCGCAGAGGTTGCAGGCGATGCACAAGGATTCGTGCGTCTCCGGGTCCATGTTCAGGCGCGGCGCCCCGTGGAAGCGCGGGGCGACGAGCGGGCGCTCCTTCGGGTACTGCTCGGTGTAGATGCCGAAGCCGCTCACCGAATTCTTGTCGGTCAGGGCGCCGACGTTGAACTTGAGCGTCAGCCTCAGGCCCTCTATCAGGTCAACGAAGAAGAAGCGCTTTAGCTTCTCCTTGAAGGTCGGCTCCGGGACTTTTACCAGTGTCATAAATATTTCTCGCTCACCCTTCGCTCGGCGCCGCGGCCGTCGTCGAGACCGCGGGCTTGCCCTTCGGGGCGTTAACCAGCCGGACTTGGCGGCGCTGCTTCTTCAGGTTGAAGTCGCGCGAGCGCCAGTTGATGGCCGAGAGCGACGCCGCGGCGACGAGCACGCCCGCCGCGCCGAAGGCTATCATCACGGCCTTGCCCGTCCCCGTAAGCTCCAGCCCGCGCTCTATGGACTTGACCGTCTCCATCCCGCGCCAGCCGTCGAGCGCCTGTACGACGACGATAGCGAGCGCCGTCCAGACTATGTTCAAAAGCGACGCAGGTATCAGCCACTTCCAGCCCAGGTCCATGAGCTGGTCGTAGCGGTAGCGAGGGAACGTCCAGCGCAGCCAGAAGTACAGGTAGAGCAGAGCGGCCATCTTCGCTATGAAGACGAAGAGGCTTACGAAGACGTAGAGGTTGTGGTAGCCGCGCGCGGCCGTAAGGCCCCACACGAACGGGAAGTACCAGCCGCCGAGGAAGACGACCACCGCCACCGCGGAGACCACGACCATCGCCGCGTACTCCGCCATGAAGAAGAGCGACCAGCGCATGCCCGAATACTCTGTGTGGAAGCCGGCGACCAGCTCGGACTCGGCCTCGGGCAGGTCGAAGGGCGCGCGGTTGTTCTCGGCGATGCCGCTCACGAGGAAGAGCACGAAGGCGAGCGGCTGGTAAAATATGATCCAGCTTGAGTCGGCCGACTGCGCCGTGACGATGCCGGACAGGCTGAGCGTGCGCGCGAACATGAGCGCCCCGATGAGCGAGAGGCCCATCGAGACTTCGTATGAGACCATCTGCGCCGACGAGCGCAGGCCGCCCAGGAGCGCGTACTTTGAGTTCGAAGACCAGCCGGCGAGTATGAGCGCCAGCACGCCTACCGAGGAGATGGCGAGCACGAAGAGCAGCCCTATGTTCACGTCCGTTATCACGCCCCAGTCGGGCGCGAACGGGACGACGGCGAAGGTCAGGAAGGTGGCGGCGACCGAGATGTAGGGCGCGAAGCGGAAGATGTAGGGGTCGGCCTTCTCCGGCACGAAGTCTTCCTTAGTGAGGAGCTTGACCGCGTCGGCGATGGGCTGCAAGAGCCCCCACTTCCCCACCCTCATCGGCCCGAGCCGGGCCTGCATGAAGGCCGAAATCTTCCGCTCCAGGTAGCTGGCGTAGAGCGCCCAGACGGCGACGAGCGTCACGACCGCCCCGATCTGTATGAACGGCCAGACGACGTAGTTCACCGTCTCCGCGCTGAAGAACCTCAGCAGCAGGTCGTTAATGAAGTTCGGCGGCGCAAGCAGCGCGGGCGTGCTCATATGTCGGTCGCTTCCACTCAGACGTCAATCTCGAAGTAGCAGTCGCGCGTGGCGCGCAGGTCAACCAGCTCGTAGTCGTCCTCTAGCGTCCCCTTGCGGTCAACGACGAGGTAGGAGTACCACTCGCCGGTGGCGAAGGGCGGGGTGTGCCAGGTGCCGCGGAAGTATGCGTATGGCAGCCGGCCCTCAACGAGGAAGGCCACAACGTTCTCCACGTCCGGCGCCTCGCGCCCGTTCGGGGGCGCCACGCAGATTACCGCCTGCGACGAGGCGAGCGGCGAGAAGACCTGCATCGTGTGGCGGTGCCGGGCCATGAACTCGAAGCGGAACTCGCGCCGCTCCGAGGTCGCGCCCGTAAGGCTCGGGACGCCGAGGCCGAAGTCAACGTCCACAGACCCGCGGCTGTCGAGCAGAATCCCGTAAGGCGCGAAGCTCTCGCGCGTCATCTTTCGCACGGGCAGGCGGATCACGTTCATAAGAAGTCAGGAGCCGAAAGTCACGCCCCGCCCCTCACCTGTCTATCTCCCCGAGCACTATGTCGAGGGTGCCGATGACGGCGACCACGTCGGCGACGAGGTGGCCGACGCACATCTGCCTGAGCGCCTGAAGGTTTATCAGGCAGGGGGGCCGCACGCGCACGCGGTACGGGCGCGACGAGCCGTCCGAGACGAGGTAGCAGCCTATCTCGCCCTTCGGCCCTTCGATTGAATGGTAGTAGTCGCCCGCGGGCGGCTTTATCACCTTCGGGACCTTCGCCATCACGGGGCCGTCGGGCATCTGCTTCAGAGCCTGCTGGACGATCCTTCTCGACTGCCGCATCTCTTCGAGGCGGACGAGGTATCGGTCGTAGGTATCGCCGTTCTCGCCGACGGGGACGTCGAAGTCGAGGTCCGCGTAGGCCGCGTAGGGGCGGCTCTTTCGCACGTCCCACGCGACGCCCGAGCCGCGCAGCGCAGGCCCCGAGAGCCCTATGGCTATGGCGTCCTCGGCCGAGATGACGCCGATGCCGACGGTGCGGCCGAGCCATATGCGGTTCTCCGACAGGAGCCCCTCGTACTCTTCGAGCCGCTTCGGGAAGTTGTCAATGAAGCGCGTCACGTCCTCGGTGAAGCCGTCGTAGGCGTCGTTAGGCAAGCCGCCGATGCGCCAGGCGTGGCAGGTCAGGCGCGCGCCGAACTGGTGCTCGAAAATCTTCAGAATCTCCTCGCGCTCGCGCAGGGCCCAGAGCAGTATGGTGAACGAGCCGATATCCAAGCCGTGCGTGGCGAGCCAGAGCAGGTGCGAGGAGATTCGGTTAAGCTCCGTGAGTATGGTGCGTATGTAGTGCGCGCGCGGGGGGACTTCGAGCCCCAGCATCTGCTCGACCGTCTCGACCCAGACGAGCCCGTTCGAGACGGCGGCGATGTAGTCGAGCCTGTCCCAGTAGGGCGCGATCATCGGGTAGAGGCGGTTCTCGGCTATCTTCTCCATGCCGCGGTGG
>DASPKR010000456.1:0-4209 GCA_035627975.1 Pyrinomonadaceae bacterium
GTCGAGTAGGCGCGCGTCTGGTCGAGCTGGTTGGTGAAGCCGCCGACCCACTCGTTGGCCTCGCTGTACTCCTCCTCGCTCGCCAGCACGTCCCACATCCGCGTGATCTGCGAGGCCTCTAGCTCGGCGTCCGTCATCGAGGGGTGCGCCTGGAAGTGCTGGCGGCCGAGCGTCTCGTGCAGGTCGTGGAAGAGCATCGCGCCCGAGCAGACGAGCACGTCAACGAAGCGGTTCTTGATCACGTAGGCGAGGAGCCTCCGCATCCCCGCGGGCACGAGCGCGCCGGAGGCCGCGACGACGATGGTCGTGTTGTCGCCGAGCATGTCGAGCCAGATGCGGTGCGCCTCGGCGAGCTGGCGGGCGCCGAGCCCCGCGCCCTCCATCTTCTCCAGAAGGCCGGCCACGGAGCGGTCGCGGTCAACCTGCACCGGCCTTATCGGCGCCGTCAGATACTTCGTCGCCCGCGGTTTGCGTTGAGTAACCATAATTTTTGAATGACGGGTGCGAGCTGGTGAATGACGAATGAGAAACGGCAGGCAGCTTTAAACTCATCACTCATCGTCCCGCACTCATCATTTCTCCTTTATCGTCGTCTCCGCCGGTCTTCGCCGTTGACCGCGAGGTAGGTGTAGGAGTTGAGGCGCGACTCGTATGACTCGACCATCTCGGCGCCCTCGGCCTCGGTCAGGTCGCCTCGCTTGACGCGCTGCGCGACGAGGCGGCGGAAGCCCTCGTGGAGCTGGCCGCGCTCGTAGCGCGCCCTCTCCAACGCCTCGCCCAGCGTCGTCCCCTTCACGACCTTCTTGATGAGGTAGCCGTCCTCGTCAATGTGGACCTGCGCCTCGTTGGGGGCGCCGAAGAGGTTGTGGTTGTTGCCCATCACCTCCTGGTAGGCGCCGACGAGCATGAAGGCTATGTAGTAGGGCTCGCCCTCCGTCAGCTTGTGCAGCTCCAAGACCTGCTTCACGTCGTGCAGGTCAACGAACTTGTCAACGACGCCGTCCGAGTCGCACGTTATGTCGCAGAGCGTCGCGTACTCGGTGGGGGCCTTGTTCAAGCGGTGTATGGGTATGATGGGGAAGAGCTGGTCGAGCGCCCAGTGGTCTGGGACCGAGCGGAAGACGGAGAAGTTCGTGAGGTACTTCGCGCGCAGCAGGCGGCGGAGGTCTGTGAACTCCTCCGAGACGTACTCGGCCTGCTGCGCGTAGCGGTCTGCGCGCTCGCACACGTCCCAGAACAATACCTCGCCCTTCGCGCGGTCTTCCAGGGAGATGAGGCCGAGGTTGAAGAGGGTGAACAGCTCGTCGCGGTGCTCGAGGGCGTCGTGGTAGTACTCGCG
This sequence comes from Pyrinomonadaceae bacterium, assembly GCA_035627975.1. Taxonomy (GTDB): domain Bacteria; phylum Acidobacteriota; class Blastocatellia; order Pyrinomonadales; family Pyrinomonadaceae; genus QHXN01. Next base: position 1,340 of record DASPKR010000456.1, read on the forward strand.
GTAGTTCTTCGCGGAGATGGTCTCGCGCAGGTCGCCGAGCTCGGTGACGACCTGCGGGTCGTCGTCCTCTATCTCCATCGGCGTTATCTCTTCGACCTCGGTCTCTATCTCGCTCAGCACGTTCGTGACGAGGATGGCGTGGTACGCGGAGAGGTAGCGCCCAGACTCCTGAATGATCGTCGGGTGCGGCACGTTCTCGTCGTCGCAGACCTGCATGATGGTATAGACGACGTCGTTGGCGAACTCCTGCGCCGTGTAGTTGGCCGACGAGTCGAAGGCCGTCTTCGAGCCGTCGTAGTCAACGGCCATGCCGCCGCCCACGTCCAGGAGCTCGATGGGGACCTTCATCTGGTAAATCTTCGCATAGACGCGCGCCGCCTCCTTCATCGCGTTCTTGATGCGCTTGATGTCGGTGAGCTGCGAGCCTATGTGGAAGTGCAGGAGCCGGAGCATGTCGAGCCGGCCGGCCTCCTGTAGCTGGCGTATGACTTCGAGTATCTCGGTGGTGGTGAGGCCGAACTTAGCGGCCTCGCCGCCCGACTTCTCCCAGCGCCCCGAGCCCTTCGAGTAGAGCTTGACGCGTATGCCTATCACTGGGAGCGCGCCCTCGCCGTAGCGCTCGGCCGCCGCGACGATGTGGCCCAGCTCGTTTAGCTTCTCGACCACTATGACGACCCTCTTGCCCGAGCGCGCGCCGAGGAACGCCAGCTCTATGAACTCCTCGTCCTTGAAGCCGTTCAAGACCAGCAGGCTGTCCGACGACTGCTCCATGGCGAGCGCGCCGTAGAGCTCGGCCTTTGAGCCGGCCTCGAGCCCGAAGTCGTAGCGCGAGCCCTCGCGCAGGTACTCCTCGACGACCGCCCGGTTCTGGTTGACCTTCATCGGATAGACGCACATGTGCGAGCCCTGGTACTCGTACTCGCGTATCGAGCGCTGGAAGGCGCGCTGCAACTTCCTCACCTGCGCGGTGACGAGCTGCGGGAAGCGTATGAGGACGGGCGTGCTGATGCCGCGGCGCTGGAGGTCGTCTATGATCTCTTTTACGTCGGCCGCGCGCGACTGGTCGGACTCCGAGGGGTGAACCACCAGGTTGCCTTTGCGATTGATGCCGAAGTAGCCGGCCCCCCAATTCTCGATGCCGTAGGTCTCAAGCGTCTGTTCTATGGCCGTCGTCAACTTTCTGCTCTCTCCTGCCTCCCCTTGAGGTTCTTGTTCGTCGGCAGACTGGCGGCGGGCGCTCCTCCTGAAGGTTCCGGGTGCCTGTCTGGTTTGAAGAAATCAGGATTGGAAAACTTAATGGCGCAGAGTAACAGAAAACGGCCGAGGCGGTCAAAAACTATTTTTCCGGGCTCCCGGCGGCTTAAGTCGCGTGCGGCAAAGGTTTAGGCGGGGCCGCGCGGGGGCGCCCCGGCGGCGTGAAACAGGGGCCGCGCGGCGCCGCAGGCGTGAAACCTTGACAGCCGGGCGGGCGCGGCTATAATGCCGCCTTTTTAGAGCGTCGCCGCGATTTATGACGCCACCTCCGGCTCTCTTCTTGAAAATCACCCGGCCGCCGCGGGAAAAGGCGGCCAACCCCTTCCACCCCCTTCAGACTACAATCCAGGAGACAATATGGACTCGAAAACGGCCTTGAAGTACGCCGAAGAGCACGAGGCGAAGTTCGTCTCGGTGCGTTTCACAGACCTCGTCGGCGCCTGGCACCACCTGACATTCCCCATCCACGAGCTCGACGAAGGCTCCTTCGAGGACGGCTTCGGCTTCGACGCCTCAAGTTTGCGCGGCTGGGCCTCGATACACGAGTCCGACATGCTGCTCATCCCGGACGCGGGCCGCGTGTGGATGGATCCCTTCTCCGAGGAGCCGACGCTCTGCCTCATCGCCAACGCCGTTGACCCCATCACGAAGCAGGGCTACGGCCTCGACCCGCGCTCTGTGGCGACGCGCGCCGAGTCTTATTTGCGCTTCACAGGGATAGCCGACACCGTCAACTTCGGCCCCGAGGCCGAGTTCTTCGTCTTCGACGGCGTGGAGGTCGAGACCGACCCGCACGCGTCCGGCTACCGCATACACTCCGACGAGGGCGCGTGGAGCTCTGGCCGCTCCGGCGACCCGGAGCGCGGCCCGAACCTCGGCTACCGCATACGCAACAAGGAGGGCTACGTCCCCGTCCCGCCCGCCGACACGCTCTCCGACCTGCGCTCGCAGATTTCCCTGACGCTCGAGCAGTGCGGCATCACGGTCGAGTGCCACCACCACGAGGTCGCCACGGCCGGCCAGTGCGAGATTGACTTCCGCTACTCGACGCTTCTCGGCACGGCCGACAACCTCCAAATCTTCAAGTACGTCGTGCGCAACACCGCCTACCAGTACGGCAAGGCCGCGACCTTCATGCCCAAGCCGATGTACGGCGACAACGGCAGCGGCATGCACTGCCACCAAAGTCTCTGGAAGGGCGAGAAGCCCCTGTTCGCGGGCGACGGCTACGCCGGCCTGTCTGATTTGGCGCGGTGGTACATCGGCGGCCTCCTGAAGCACGCGGCGGCGATCGTCGCCTTCGCGGCGCCGACGACCAACAGCTACAAGCGCTTGGTGCCCGGCTTCGAGGCGCCGGTGAACCTCGCCTACTCGGCCCGCAACCGCTCGGCGGCGATTCGTATCCCGATGTTCTCGACCAACCCGAAACTGAAGCGGCTGGAGTTCCGCCCGCCCGACCCTTCGTGCAACCCGTACCTCGCGTTCGCGGCGATGCTCATGGCCGGGCTCGACGGCATCCAGAACCGGATAGACCCGGGCGAGCCGCTCGACAAGGACATCTACGACCTCTCGCCGGAAGAGCTGAAGAGCGTCCCCTCGTTGCCCGGCTCGCTCGA
>DASPKR010000457.1:0-12902 GCA_035627975.1 Pyrinomonadaceae bacterium
GGGGGCGCGGCCGAACGGCACGAGTGAAACGGGCTTTCGACTGTTCGCTTTGGGGAGCCTGTTCCGAGCCCTGCCTCTCCGACGTGAGGCGCGGGCAGCCGAGAGTTTAGCATTTTTCCGCCGCAGCGCAACGCTAAATTAGCGCGCCGGCCGGACGGGCGTCAGGCGAGCGCGAGCGCCCAGTTGACTAGCATGACGGCGAGGACGAGCGCGCCGTAGGCTGCGGCGACCCGCGCAGGGCGGAGGGGGAGGGAGACGGGCCGGGCGCCTTTAACGGGCGCGGGGCGCAGGGCTTTGAAGATAAGCAGCGCGGCGAGCGCGAGCAAGCCGAGGACGACGAGCGGGCCGGCCGGGTTCATTTCGACGGCGCCACGCAGGTCGCCCGCGAGCGTGAGGACGACGCTGCGCGTCATCCCGCACGAAGGGCAGGGCAGGCCCAGCAGGCTCTTGACGGGGCAGGCCCACGGAAGCTCGCGCCCGCCGATGAGCACGGCCGTCTCGCCCGCCGTCGCGACGGCGCGCACGGCCGCGAGCGACGCGAGCAGCCCCGCGCCGGCCAGCCCCGCCTTCGCCCTCTTCACGCCCGACTCCATAAAGCCTCGGGGCCGGGGCGGCTCCTCAGAACCAGCCCCGCTTGTTCTGTATGTAAGTCCGCACGAACTCCTCGTCGGACTTCGTGAGGTAGATGATGCCCTCGACCAGGCCGACGATGCCGACGGCCGCCGACGCGAGGCCGCACGTCAGTATGCCGCCGACGATGCAGACGAGCAGCATGATGATGCCCTCGGTCGAGTAACCGAGGACGAACTTGTGGACGCCGAGGCCACCCAGGAGTATGCCGCACAGGCCGGCGGCTATCTTCTTGTCGGCGCCCGCCGCCTGCCAGTTAGTCCCCGCGCCGCCGGCGCCCGGCTGGTACATGCCCTGCTGCTGGTTGTACGAGGAGTAAGCGGGGGGCTGCGAGTAGGGCGGCGTGTAAGACTGCTGCGAGCCGCCCGCGGACTGTTCGGTCTGCGCCTGGTTCAGCTCTCCGCTCTGCCGCCAAGACTCCGGGGCGGGGGCCGCGGGCAATGTCGTTCCGCACTTGACGCAGAAGCGCGCGCCATCGAGGTTGTCGGCGCCGCAGGAAGGGCATGCGATCATCGGGGAATTCTCCTTTTAACGTTATCGGGCCTGCCGTAATTCTCACATCCTGCCCGTTCCCGTAAAGAATTGTCAACGAAACTGTTTGCCGGCCCCGCCCGGATCGGCCGTCGAATTTTTGTCGGGCCGGGCCGAGATCGGCGCCGGATTGTAGCATGCGGGTGACCGCCGTTTCTCGTAGGGCATGGCCGGCGGCCTCCGGGCCCGGGAGTTTTTTTGTAAACCTTCAGCGCGCCTGAAGCAACTGGAAAGGCGACTCGTCCATCTTATGCGCGGTTTTCATTAGCCTGCACTTTGGGGGCGCGGGCCCTGACCGTTCCCGCCGCGCCTTTCTACCCAAAGCCCCGTGCGCCGCGGGCGGTGTGTAAACCGCAGTCGCCGGGCTCGCTGTCAAAAGCGAGCGTCGCCTGTGGCTAGCTTTAATGCCTTCCGGAACCCGGCCTTCAGTCGAGTCGGCGCAGGTTCCATCATAGACGCAAATTCATAACCTCACGCCCTTGCGGAGAGTTGCGGGTTCTTCAACCGTAATAACTGTGCTCATACCTCTGCACTATCTTTCAAGAGGGGCCTCGCCCGGCGGGCGGGCTCTTTCTCACCATTAACCTCGCAACCTCTCCAAAGGAGTAGAAATGAAGAAAGTTTTTGCGTCGATTCTCGTTACAGCCCTGTGCTCTATCATGATCTCGCCGGGGCTCGTTCACGGCCAGCGGTCGCGCAAGGCCGAAAAGCTGGCGCGGGCCGAAGCTGCCAGCCTGCTGCGCCTCCAGAATAAACTCGCCCGGAAGGGCATAGCCCCTAATGACGTTAAGACCCTGCGCGTCTTCGAGGACAAGGACCGCCCGGAGCGCGTGCACACGCACGTGCAGCAGACCCATAACGGAGTCCCCGTCTTCGGCGGCGAGGCGATAGTCCACCTCGACGCCGTGAGCGGGGAGGAGGCCCAGCCGACGACCGACACCCTCGTCCCCGATGTGTCCGTCCACACCACACCGGGCATGACGGCGAAAGAGGCGGTCGGGCTAGCCAAGGCCCAGTACAAGGCGAAGAAGGGCTGCGACGAATGCCTCACGGGCGAGCCGCAGGCCGACCTGTGGGTGCTCCGCCACGAGGGGGCCGATCACCTCGTCTACCGCGTGCAGCTCGCCCGCCTCGACGGCACCGAGCACACGTCCGAGCCCGTCTACTTCATAGACGCCCACACGGGCGCCCTCGTGTGGGGCTACGACAACTTGCAGACGCAGGCCGCGACCGGCACCGGCGTCTCGCTCTACAGCGGCACGCAGCCCATCAACACCATCCGGTCGGGCAGCAGCTACTACATGGAAGACCTCTCGCGCGCCGTCGGCACTTTCGACAACCGCAACTCGGCGAAGATCAACACCACGATGGGCTACATCACCAGCTACGGCTCGGTCTACCGCTTCGCCGACGCCGACAACCTGTGGAACGCCTCGACGGCGAAGGCGGGCGTTGACGCCCACTACGGCGCGGCGAAGGTTTACGACTACTTCCTCAGCGTGCACGGGCGCAACGGCATAGACGGCTCGGGCGGCCCCCGCACCTACGCCTCCGTAGACGGCTCGACCGGCCTCATCAGCTCCATCGTCCACTTCGGCAAGAGCTACAACAACGCCTTCTGGAGCAGCTCCAAGAACCAGATGTTTTACGGCGACGGCGACGGCGTGAACTTCTCGCCCCTCGTCACGCTGGACATCTGCGGCCACGAGATGCAGCACGGCATCACCTCGCGCACGGCGAACCTGACCTACGCGAACGAGTCCGGCGCGCTCAACGAGTCTTGGTCTGACGTGTTCGGCGCGATGGTCGAGCTCTACGCCGAGGGCGCGGAGACGACCACGACGTGGTGGGTCGGCGAGGACGCCAACACGCCCGGCGTCGTAGGCGACGCCCTGCGCTACATGGACAGGCCGCACAACGCGGGCAACTACGGCTACACGGCCAACGACGACCCCGACCACTACTCGGAGCGCTACACCGGCACGGGTGATAACGGCGGCGTTCACATCAACTCGGGGATACCCAACCACGTCTTCTATCTGCTCGCGAAGGGCGGCCCGCACGCGCACGTGGCCGGGACCCCGGTGACGGGCATCGGCGCCGACAAGGCGGCCGCAATCTGGTACAAGGCGCTCACCACCTACATGACCTCTTCGACCAACTTCGCGGGCGCACGCGCGGCGACCATCAACGCCGCCGACGCCCTCTACGGCGCCGGCAGCGCCGAGTCACTTTCCGTCGCCCAGGCCTGGGCCGCCTGCGGGGTACTCTAGGTTTCGGCCCTTAGCTTAGCGCACAGTCGGAGGGGGGCGCGGCGTCAACTACACGCCGCGCCCCCCTCACGTCTGAGCGCGCGGTGAGCCCAGGGCCGAGTTATCATCCTTCAAAACGATATCGGCGACCGCAAAACACCGGCCCGTAAGGGCGACCTCGCCGTCCCGGCCGGGAACCGTCGCAGGTTGGCGACCTTCACTGCGTGTTCGGCACCCAGAAGGTCTGCCCGTGCGACTCGACGCGGCGCAGGCCGCGCGAGGGGAGCTTCTCTTCGGGGAGGCCGAGGTAGGTGAAGTGCGGCAGGTCGCTCAGGACGGTCTGGAACCAGCCGTGGCGCGCGAGCACCGAGCGCACGCGCGCGTCCTCGTACTCGGCTGCGTCGAAGGCGAGCATGTGCAGGTGCTGCGAAGCGCCGGGGGCGGCGACCGAGTGCAGTATCGTCTTCTTCAAGTCCTTGCTGAAGAAAAGGCCGCGGCCTTCAAGCTCGAGCACGGCGGCGACCTGCTCGCGCGTCCCCATCCGGCGCACGCGCTCGGCCTCCGAAGTGTCGAGCCGCCCCTCAGCGCACCAGTGGTCGAGCGCCGGGTCGCAGCGCGAGCGCCAGAGGCGGAGCGAGTCGTCGAAGCTGCGGCGGCCGGCCTCGCTCCCTCCGCGCGGCGAAACGTCAAGGCCCGAAGAGCGAGCCTCTTCGCATGCGCGGAGCAGGGCGCGCATCGCGCTGGGCTGCAACTCCACGGTCACGCCGTCGAAGTCGTGCGCCGCCCAGCCGGCCTCGCGCTGGAAGCGCACGACTTCCTCCTCGCTCTCGAAGATGTAGGAGCGGGGCAGCGCCACTCCCTCGGCCAGAAAAATCGCGCCGTACTCTTCTAGCATGCGGCGCGCGAGCGCGTCGCCGCGCGGGTAAAACTCGTCGAAGGAGACCCCGCGTCGTTCGAGCGCTGTCGAGAGCGCGGCGTAGAAGGAGAGCCGACGCCGCTCGGTCTTGTGTTGTTCGTCAGGGCGCAAACTTTTCAGCCGGGGCTCCTCTCCGGGGCGGAGGTCGTGGGTCGGGCCTTCGGAAAGAGTTTAGGGATAAGACGCGGGCCGTGGCAAGCGGGGCGGCCTGCCCGCCGGGGCAGCGCGTGTTGTATCCTACGCGCCAAGGGATGTTATGAGCAGGCCGGCGAAGTTCGAAGAGGTTCTGGCGACGTACAAGAGGCACGGCTGGGCGCTCGCGCGCGTGCTCGCGCGCCCCGAGACGCTGGCCGAGCTTGGCGGGGGCGCAAGCGTCGGGGGAGTCGCCGCCGTCGAGTCGTCCGTGGACGCCATGTGGTTCCGCCGAGCCTCGCCGGGCGGGCGCGAGGCTTGGGAGTTGCGGCTGGTGGAGGGGACGCCTTACGCGCTCTTCGAGCTGTTCGAGCCGGACGAGGCCGAGGAAGACCGCGAGGACGTGCGCCGCGAGATGGAGGCCCGCCTCGTCGAGCACGCCGGAGGGGGCCGTGCGTGAAAAGAGAAGGAGGACTAGAGACGCCGCGTCTCTAGTCCTCCTTCGCCCGACCTTCGGGCCCGCCTCAGTCGCGGTCGCGGCCTATCTTAACCGGAATTTCTAGCTGCTCGGCGCCGCGCATGATGGTGACGACGACGGTGCTGCCGGGCGCGGCTTCGGCTATGCGCAACCGCAGGTCGCCGGGCGTGCGCACTATCTTCTCGCCGAACTTGATGACAACGTCGCCGTCTTTCATCCCGGCAAGGTCGGCCGGCCCGTTGCGGTGAACGTCGCCTATCTCGACTCCGTAAATCTTCGAGTTCGGGACGCGCACGCGCTTCAGGTTGCTGCGGTCTATGCCGAGCACGCCGCGGCCGCCCGGCCTCGCGTCCAGGACGCCGATGCCCTTGTAAGCCTCCCTCGCTGCGGTCGTGAGCACGACCTTGCCCGTCTCGCCGTCGCGTATGAACTCGACCTCTACGGCCTTGCCCGGAGGCGTCGAGCCAATGGCCCTGCGCAGCGCGTCCTCGTCGCGGACGGGCTTGCCGTCGAAGGCCGTGATGATGTCGCCGCCGATAATGCCCGCGCGCTCCCAGGAGGTGTCGGGGCCGTCCAGCCCTTCGAGGAGCGCGCCGCCGCCGTCGGCCGTCTCGAAGCCGTCGGCCTCGGCGAGCAGAGAGTTCTGCGCGACGGCCGGGCGCGTGACCGCCCCGGCCGGCACGCCCCTCAGCTCGCGCGAGACCTTCGCGCCGACGCCGATGACGAGCATGAGGACGCACGCCATAATCACCCAAGTCCACCAGCCCATGCGCGAAGGGTTGCAGCAGTTGGCGAGCCACGACAGGCGCGAGGCTCCCTTCTCCTGCCCCGCGAGCGGGGCCACCGGCGCGACGGGCGCCATCGGCGCCCAGGTCTGACGGGCGGCGAACGGGTCAGTCTTTGCGGCGTCGGGCGCGGGGGCCGTGAGCGGCGGCGCGACGCCGTCGAAGCGCCGCGTCGCCACGTACTCCTCAAGGCCCTCGCCCAAGCGGTAGCCGCACATGCGGCAGAAGCGCATGCCCGGCACCAGCGCGGCGTTGCAGCTCGGGCAATGTGTTACGGCCGGCTGGCCTTCGTCTCGCATCTCTTCCTCTCTTCCCGGTCTCTCTTGCGGGCGCCCGACGGGGGCGGTGACTGCTTCCGCGGGGCTTCCCTCGAAGGCGTGTGCTAGAACTATACGCCTTTCGGAGCGCCGCGGTTGCATCCCCGCCGCCGCGGCCTTAGACTCTGGCGCAGGCATAAACTCAACAGCCCTCAGCCATTTTCGCCCCGCCCGCCGCCGCGCGCAAGCGCGCCGCGCGGCGTGGCACGGCGGGTGCTCTCGGCGTGGCGGCTTTTAGTTTTCGGCCAGATCGTTCACCGCCCGGAGAAAGCAAGTGGAAGTCACAAAGGCACTGGCTGCTTTGCAGCCGCTCTACGGCAAGGACAACGTCGAGATAGTGACGGAGACGGGCGCGCGCGTCCGAGGTGTCGTCCGAAGCCTGCGGCAGACGCAGGCCCTCACGCGCCCCAGCGTCAAGATAGAGCGCGCCGACGGCGAGGTCGTCAAAATCCCCTTCGCCGCCATCACGGAAATAATTGACCACAACAGATAAGCCGTCGGCGGTCAGCTATCAGCTTTTGTCTTCTGTTGATAGCTGACTGCTGGTGGCTGACAGCTTCTCTCTCATGCTCGACCTCTCACGAATCCCCTGGCGCGCGACGAGGCACAAGGGGATTTACCTGCACGTGCTCAGGCGCGACGAGGCGACGGGCGGTGTCGCCGTGCTGATACGCATGGAGCCGGGCTGCTCTTACCCCGCGCACCTTCACACGGGCGACGAGGAGGTCTTCATACTGAGCGGCGGCTACCGCGACTCGCGCGGGGAGCACCGCGCCGGCGACTACGTCCTCAACGAGGCGGGCTCCGCACACCACCCCACGGCCCTCGAAGAGCCGGCCGAGGATTGCGTCATGCTCGCGTTTACGCGCGCGCCCATCGAGCTGATAAAGAACGGCTGAAAGTTTCGGCTAACGGTTGCCAAACGCCGCCGCTTTTGCTGTATAGTAGCCCGCGTGGGCGGCACGAAAGGCAGTCCCCTCACCCGCCCGGACTGGAGAAGTTCTTCTGAAGATGACGATTGAGGATTTCGGAGCGCGCGTCGCCAGCGTCTGGCATGGGCTGAGGCCCTCGACCCGCAGCCTCGTCGAGCGCGCCCTTATCGCGCCACCGGCCCCACAGCAGCAGCCCGCGCCGGCCGCGACTACTTCACAAACTCCGCGCACCGACAACGCCTACGACGCCCGCTCCGAGTGGGAGCTGAGCCGCCTGCTCGAAGCACTGGACGAGCGCGCGGCCGAGCGCGGCGCGGCCGCAGTGCTCGACGCCGAGCAGTCGCGCGAGCTTTCGCACGTCGCCGAGACCTGCGCCGCCGTCCTCCACCGCGAGGCGCGCTCGGCCGAGGTCTTCGCGCAGCTCCTGGAGCGCGCGCTGCTCGTCAGGGACTACAGGCGCGTTGACGCGCTCGCCGACGCAGCCTCGGCCCGGCTCGCCCCGAGCGAGATTTGCGAGATGGCGCGGCAGGACAACCCGGCCGTGCGCGCGATAGCGCGCGAGGCGCTGCTGCAACTGCCCACCTCCGTCCTCGTCGCCCTGCTCGGCGACCCCGTTGACGCCGAGGTGGCGCGCGTCGCCCTCGAATGCCAGGCCGACGAGTACGAGTCCGAAGAGGCGCGCCTCATCGTCTGCGCCCTCGAACAGGTTGACGCGGAAGAAGACTTCTAAGACGAGAGGCTAGGGGCCAGAGACTGGGGGCCGGTCAGGAGCTTGACTCCCTGACCGGCCCCCAGTCTCTGGCCCCTAGCCTCTATGCCGTCTTAATCAGTTTCGCCCAGTTCGCGCAGGCGCCCGACGACCTGCTCGATTAGCCAGTTGGGCGTCGAGGCGCCGGCCGTTACGCCGACGCGGCGCGCGCCGCGAAGGTCTTCCGGGTTTATCTCGTCCGGCGTCTCGATCAGGAAGCTTCGCTCGCACTGCTCCTTGCAGACCGAAAGCAGCTTGAGGCTGTTCGACGAGTGCTTGCCGCCGATGACGTAGAAGGCGTCAACGTGGCCGGCGAGCGCCCGCGCCGCGTCCTGCCGGTCGCGCGTAGCCGAGCAGATGGTGTTGACTATCTGTGGCTCGCCGTCCGACTTGTCGCGCACGGCGTCGGCGGCTTCGAGGAAAGTCTTGAGCTTCAGTGTCGTCTGCGACACGACGAGCGGCGCGCGCAGGCGCGGCAGCGCCGCCACTTCCGAGGCGTCTCTTACGACGTGCGAGTGGTCGGGCGCGTAGCCGACGACGCCAATCATCTCCGGGTGGTCCGGGTTCCCGACGACGACCACGTCGCGCCCCTGCGCCGCCGCGCGCTCGGCGAGCTTCTGCACCTTCGTCACGAACGGGCAGGTCGCGTCCACGACCTTCATGGCGCGGGCCTCAAGGTCGCGCTGCACCTGCGGCGTCACCCCGTGCGCGCGTATGACGGCCGTCTCGCCCTCGCCCACCTCTTCGGGCGCGTTGATGGTGCGGACGCCCCCGGCTTCGAGGCGCTCTATCTCCTGCGTGTTGTGGATGAGAGGCCCGAGCGTGCGCACGGTCGCGCCGCCCGAGAGGGCCTCCTCGACCATCTCGACGGCGCGCTCGACGCCGAAGCAGAAACCGTACTCGTCGGCCAAAAGAACCTGCATCGCGACTCCGTTAATTAACCTGCTACAAAGTTGGCGGGGGCTCAGGCACCATCGGCTCCGGCTCCGGCCCCGCGGTGCGGCAGCCTCGGCGCCACTCCTCGCGCAGCCGGTCGGCCGCCGCGAGGCTATCCTCTATCCAGCCCACGTTCTTGTCGGCGAACCAGCGCACGCCGCCCCAGAAGTTCTTCTCGAGCTCGCCCAACTGCCGCGCCGCGTCGCGCGGGAGCACGGCGAAGGACGCGTCGCACAGGAACCGCACCGCGTCGCAGAGCGGGTTGCCAGTGTTGTACCGCGGATCGTTCGTTGATGCCATGTGTTTTCGATACCTCCTAACACAAGCCATACGGCCGCGCGCGGCCCCGCGTTCCCACACATCTTAAAGAAGGCAAAAGGCAAAGGCAAACCCGAGGCACGGCGCGGCGCCGGAGCCTTTTTCTTTCGATTGGAGCAATTCCGTCAGCCGCCTCTACGCCGCCGCCCGCGCCCGCGCCGGGGTTTTGAAGGCTTCAGCGCGAGGCACGGCGGTTGCCCTCTGCGGGGCCGCGGTAATTTCTATCCCAAACGCACCGGAGACGGAAATTTCATGAAAAACAGTTTGACGGGGGACGCGGGCGAGTTCCTCATGCACTTAATCGTCGCCCTCACGCTCATGCTCTTCTGCCTCGTGCCGGTCGGCGCGCAGGAGTTGACGCGGCCGAAGGCCGAGATTAAAGGCACGTTCGGCGGCGCGGGCTTCCTCGACGCCGACGCGCACACGGTCGCGGGCGGCTCGGTGCGCTTCTACTTGACGAAGCGCTTCAGCATTGAGCCGGAACTCCTCTACATGCGCGCGTCGCAAAGGGACGAGGACGTTGTCTTCACGCCCAACGTGGCCTTAGACGTGGTTGACCCGTCGAATAAGGTCGTCCCGTACGTCATCGGCGGCGTCGGCGTGCTGCACCACCGCTCCGACTTCGGGTTCTTCCGCGACTCGTCCACGGGCTGGACAGCGAGTGCGGGCGGCGGCGTCAAAATCTACATCACGGACAAGCTCTACATCGCCCCCGAGGCGCGCATCGGCTGGGAGCCGCTCGCGCGCGCCACCGTCAGCGTCGGCTACACCTTCTCGGGCAGGGACAGAAGGTAATCCCGGCTTCATTCGCCGATGGCTTCCTTGACGGCGGGCCACATCTCGAAGGCCCAGAACTCGTAGCCCTCGTCGGAAGGGTGGAAGCCGTCGGGCGAGAAGAACTCGGGGTGCCTGGGGATTACGGCGTGGCTCTTCTCGTAGGCGTCAACGACGCGGAGGCCGTGGCGGCCGGCTACATCCGCGATAAGCGAGTTGAACGCCTGTATCCGACGCCTGGCCTCTTCGCGGAAGAAGGCGGGGACGGCCGGGGCGAAGGCCACGTCGGGGATGTTGGAGACGACGACGGGCGCCTGCGTTTGCTCGCGCAGGCGCGCGACTATCGCCTCGAAGTTCCGCGCGAACTGATCGGGCGGCACCTGCCGCGTCGCGTCGTTGATGCCGATTGCGAGCGTGACGAGCGTGGGCCGCTCGGCCCCGACGCGCCCGGCCTGCGAGCGCAAAACGTCGGCGCTCGTCGCACCGCTCACGCACAAGTTGACGAGGCGTGAGCCGGGCCGCACCCGCTCGATGCGCTCGAGCAGCCGCGCCGGGTAGCCACCGCCCTTGCGCGCCCCTATGCCGACGCCCGTCGAGTCGCCCAGCGCAACATAGACGACGGGCTCGCCCTTCTTCACTTCCCCCATACCCGTCCCGACTTCACCTCCCGAGCCTTCCCGGCCGCACGCCGAAGATGACAGCGAGGCCGCGAGCAGCGTGATTGTCAACAGCGCGGCCCTCACGACTTCAGACCGCCGCCTCCGAGCGCACGGGCTCGCGCAGGACTGAGGCGGCGGCCTCCGCGGCGATGCGCGCGGCCTCGGGGTGCGTCTCTTTCAAGTTCGAGACTTGCAGGAGCGACTCGCCCGTGCGCGAGAGCATTCGGAAGAGGTCGCCCTCCTCGGCGCGAGTCTGCCGGACGAGCGCGGGCCACTCGACACCCGCGGCCCAGCGCGCGGCCGTCGCCGCAGCCGAGAAGTTGATCTCCGGCGCAGGCTCTATGTCCTGCCGCCACTCGACGCTCGCAACGTCGTAGGCGAGGCGGTCGAACTTGGCGAGCGCGGTGATGAGAGCGTCGTCGAGCTCGAGCTCGCCGTAGTCGCGCTCGGCGTCGGAGGCGAGCGCGGCCATAAGGCCCGCGGCTCGCGGCGCGTCGAGCGAGGCGAAGAGGCCGCGCTCGATGGCCTCGCCGACGAGGAGCGGGCGGTCGAGACGGAGGTCAGCGAGCCAGCGGCCCCGCTCTGTGACGCGCTCGGCGAAGAAGTCGAGGTAGCCGAAGTGGTGGAGCACGCGCGCGCGTTGCTCGAAGGGGTGCCAGACTTCGGCGCGCATGGCCTCTGCGCGCCGCTCCATGCGCTCGACCGTTTCGGCCTCCTCCATGACGGCCCACAGCGCCGCCTCGCACCGCGAGCGCTCGCTGCCCTCCGGGGTCGCTGACGAGAGGCTGTCAATCAGGTCGTTTATGAGTGCGACGGCCTCCTCCGAAGGCGCGCGCGCTTCGCGCAGCCGCGGCTCGCGCAGCGGCGTCGCCTGCCCGGCGCGCACCAACTCGAAGGCTGCCTCGCGCGAAGCCTCGTCGAGCTTATGTCTCTCTTCGTAAACCCTGCCGACCCGTTCGAGCGCGAGCGAGGCGCGGTGGCCGTTCTCGCGGAAGCCGACCAGGCCGTCGCCGCGCCGCTCGGTGACGAAGACGAGGCGGCGGCTGCCGCGCCCCATCCCGACGACGCGGCCCGGCACGACCTCCTCGTCGAGCCAGCGCATGAAGGCGTCGGCGCGCGTCCCCGGCGCGTCTTCGATCAGTCGCTGGCGCGCGCTCGCGAGCCTCTCGAGCCCGCGCGCGACCTCCGCGGGCAGGTCGCAGCCGGCTGCCGCGAGCTTCTCCGCCATCCTGCGCTCGGCGTCGGCGCGCGCCCGCTCGACGCGCGCGAGCTCTTCGGCCGCGTCGCGGCGCGAGAAGCTGCGCTCGGCGATGTCGCGCACCTGCGCGAAGGTGCCGTAGGCGTCAAGCAGATTCAGTAGCGACGTGTAGGTCGCGCGGAACTGGCTTACCAGCGGGTCGGGCTCGGCGTGCAGGAGCGAAGCCATCTTCTGCGGGTTCTGGTGCAGGCCCGGCGCGGCGACGATGAAGCCGACGCGGTCGCGGCCCCGGCGGCCGGCGCGGCCCGTCATCTGCTGCAACTCCGATGCGGAGAGCGGCCGCCAGCCGTGGCCCGTCCGAACGTCTATGTTCTCAAGGACGACCGTGCGGGCCGGGAAGTCAACGCCGGCCGCGACGGTCGCCGTCGCGAAGATGGCGTCGAGCAGCCCGGCGCTCATCAACTTCTCAATCGCCAGCTTCCACGCCGGGAGGTGTCCCGCGTGGTGCGAGGCGACGCCGCCGCGCAAGACCATATCCCAGTGGCGGTGCTTGCGGATTTCCGGGTAGGCGTCGGCGAGGCGCGTGAGAATCTCTCGCCGGCGCTCGCGCCTCTCGGGGTCGGCCGCGCCTCGGCGCGGGGCGTATGCGGCCTCGGCCGCGGCCTCGTCGCAGCGGCGCCGCGTGGGCAGAAAGACAATCGCCGGCAGGAGGTCGTAGGAGGCGAGCGCGGCCAAAAGTATCCCCGGCGGCATCTCGGGCAGCCCCGGCCGACGCGTGTGGCCGCCGCCCCTCGGCCCGAAGCGGCTGTGCTGCTGCTGTCGTTCGCCGCGCGCCGTCTGCATGAAGCGCGCTATCTCCGTGTTGAGCCCGCCGTGCTCATTGAAGAGCGGCGCCAGCCCGCCGTCCGGGTAGAGGAAGGCCGCGCGCAGCGGCACGGGCCGCGCGCCGGGGCGCGAGACGACGCGGCACGTGTGGCCGCGAACTTCCGAGACCCAGTCCGCGAACTCTTCGGCGCGGCCCACGGTCGCCGAGAGCAGGAGCATTCGGACGCGCGGGGGCGTGAGGATTATCGCCTCCTCCCAGACGTGGCCGCGCTCTTCGTCCGAGAGGTAGTGCGCTTCGTCGAGGACTACCAGGTCGGCCTGAACCTGCTGGCCGCCGCGAAGGGCGTCGAAGAGCTGGTTGCGATAGACCTCGGTCGTGCCGACGATGAGAGGGGCGTCGGAGCGCTCCTTGCGGTCGCCGGTGAGTATGCCTACGCGGCCCTCGCCGAACTCGGCCGTGAACTCGTGGTA
>DASPKR010000458.1:0-13545 GCA_035627975.1 Pyrinomonadaceae bacterium
CGAGCACGATACCGGCGGCGAGCCCGCCGCCGAGCATCTTTATCCCGGCCGGCGCCACGAGGAGCGCCGCCTTCACGGTGAGCACGTCGGCGGTGGCGGCGACGCAGGCAGGCATCATACGGGCCACGCTGGGGCCGAAGGCAGTGAGCAGGAGTTTCTCGGTCGCCTCGGGCGCTTGCCCTTAGAGGCGCTTCGCGCGGAGTGTGCGCGCGGTCGGAGCGGGGACGCCGGCGCCCTAAGCTCGGCCTCTAGTCGCGGGGGGGGTGCTGCCGGCGCTCGCGCACCACTTCGAGCATACGCGCGAAGACCTCGTCTATCGAGAACTCGGTCGTGTCTATGACGACGGCGTCCTCGGCGATCTTCAGGGGCGAGTCCTCGCGCGAGGCGTCGCGGCGGTCGCGCGCGTTTATGTCGGCCAGCGTGCGCTCGAAGGTCTGGTCGTGCGCGTGCATCTCGTCGAAGCGCCGACGCGCCCGCTCTTCGGGGACGGCCGTCAGGAAGAACTTAATGTCGGCATCGGGGAAGACCACCGTTCCTATGTCGCGCCCGTCGAGGACGGCGCGCCCGGCGCGCTCGCCGAGCGCGCGCTGCTGGCGCGCGAGCTCCCTCCGGACGGCCGGTATTGCCGAGATGACGGAGGCCGTGTGGCCCACGCCCTCGCCGCGAATCTCGGTGGACACGTCGCGCCCGTCGAGCCACACGCGCAGCGAGTCGGGGTCGCCTTCGAGCCGTATTGACGCCTCACGCGCAACCTCCGCCACCGCGTCGGGCTCCGTGGTCGGCACGCCCGCGCGCGTCGCCGCCAGCGCCACGGCCCTGTACATCGCCCCCGTGTCTATGTAGAGCAGCCCCAGCTCGCGCGCGAGCATCCTGCCCAGCGTTGACTTCCCCGCCCCCGAAGGCCCGTCAATGGCGATGATTAGTTTCATATGACTAACGGCTGCCGACTACTTCCCTCATCCCTTCAAGGGCGCGCTCGATGTCGCGGCGCGAAACGTCGTAGTGCGTGACCATCCTGACTGAAGGGCCGAAGCCTGTGGCGAGCACGCCGTGCTCGGCCCGAAGCCGCGCGCAGATTTCGTCGGCCCCGATGCCCGTCTCGGAAACGTCGAAGAGGACGATGTTGGTCTGCACGCGCTCCGGGTCAATCCTCACGCCGGGCAGCTCGGCCAGGCCCTCGGCGAGTCTGCGCGCGTTCGCGTGGTCTTCGGCGAGCCGCGGCGGCGTCTCTTCGAGCGCGACGAGCCCGGCGGCCGCGAGCACGCCGGCCTGCCGCATGCCCCCGCCCAGTAGCTTGCGCCACCGTCGGGCTTCTTCGATGAAGCCGCGGCCGCCCAGAAGCACGGAGCCGACGGGAGCGCCCAATCCCTTCGACAGGCAGAACATGACGGAGTCGGCGGGCCGAGAGAGCGCGGCGACCGTCTCGCCGAGTGCCTCGGCCGCGTTGAACACGCGCGCGCCGTCGAGGTGGACTGGGACGCCGAGCGCGTGAGCGCCGTCGCAAATCTCCTCGGTTCGCGCGCGCGTCATGCACGCGCCGCCCGCGAGGTTGTGCGAATTCTCAAGTGCCACGAGGCCCGTGCGCGCGACGTAGTAGGGCGCGTCGTTGGCGTGAATCGCGGCCTCGACTTCGCGCCACGTTAGGACGCCGGAGCCGTCGCCGCTTCGGACGGGCCGGGCGAGCGCGCCCGAGACCGCGGACATCGCGGCCATCTCGTAGTTGTATATGTGACCGCGCTCTTCGATGACGACTTCGGTGCCGGGCCGCGTGTGGAGCTTGACGGCTATCTGATTGCCCATCGAGCCGGTCGGCACGAAGAGCGCGGCCTCCTTACCGAAAACCTCGGCGGCGCGCTCCTGAAGGCGGTTCACGGTCGGGTCTTCGCCGTAAACGTCGTCGCCCACCTCGGCCTCGGCCATCGCCCGGCGCATCGCGGGCGTGGGCTTCGTTACGGTGTCGCTGCGAAGGTCTATGAGATTCATACTTAGACGAAGGCGGAGAAGACTTCGTTCGAGAGCAGGGCGCCGGCCTGCGTGAGCCGGAGCGTGTCGCCTTCGAGCTCCACGAGCCCGGCCTCGCCGAAGCGGCGGAGGTCTTCGGCGTGCTCTTCGAGGACGTCTTGGCGGAAGCGCTCGCGGTGCTCGCGGAGGTTGACGCCGCGCCGGAGCAGTCGCAGGCCGAGGAAGAGCGCCTCGGCGCCGGCCTCGCGCTCGCCGAGGTGGTCACTCGTGACGACGGCGCCGCCCCCGTCTTCAATCATCG
The DNA here is from genome assembly GCA_035627975.1 of Pyrinomonadaceae bacterium. GTDB lineage: Bacteria > Acidobacteriota > Blastocatellia > Pyrinomonadales > Pyrinomonadaceae > QHXN01. The sequence continues at coordinate 2,264 of DASPKR010000458.1, forward strand.
TGACGTAGCGGCGCGCGTCGCGCTCGTTCGACCAGCGCGAGGCGCGGCCGTCGAAGGAGTGGGCCGAGCAGCCGAAGCCGTAGTAGGGCGCGCCCGTCCAGTATTTCAGGTTGTGCCGTGACTCCCGGCCCGGCAGGCAGAAGTTTGAGATCTCGTACTGCTCGTAGCCCGCGCGCGCCGTGCGCTCGACCATCTCGCGGTACATCTCGGCCGCGAGGTCGGCGTCGGGCGCGTCGTAGCGCCCCTGCCGAATCTGCTCCGCGAGCGGCGTGCCTTCGTGTACTTCGAGGAGGTATAGAGAGAGGTGCTCGGGCCGCAGCCGCAGGGCCTCTTCGAGGTTTCGTCGCCAGTCGGCGAGCGTCTGGCGGGGTAGCCCGGCGATGAGGTCGAGGCTCACGTTGTCGAAGCCGGCGTCGCGAAGCATCGAGAGCGTGCGGCGCACGTCCTCGGCCGTGTGCGTGCGCCCGAGCCGTCGCAGCTCTTCGTCGTCGAAGGTCTGCGCGCCGAAGCTCGCGCGGTTGACGCCGAGGCGCCGGAACTCCCGCAGGGCTTCCGCCGTCATGGTGCCGGGGTTCATCTCCATCGTGACCTCGGCGCCTTCGCGAACGCGGAAGCGCGATGCGACCGCGTCGAGCACGGCGCCGACCTGCGCGGGCGTGAGCAGGGAGGGCGTGCCGCCGCCGAAATAGACTGTCCCCACTTCGTCGGTCGCGCCTTCGCGCCCGAACGAGCGCACCTCGCGGGCGAGCGCGCGGACGTAGCGCTCGGCCAGCTCGCCGTCGTAGGCGCCGGTCGCGAAGTCGCAGTAGGAGCAGCGCGCTCGGCAGAAGGGGACGTGCAGGTAGATTCCGGCTCGGCTCACGGTTTCGGTGATTATAACACGCGCGGACCCGGCCGCTTCTCTGTGTGCGGCAGCGGACTAAGCGGGCGCGCGCCGTGTATGCTTTTGCTCGGCGCGTGTATGACTTTAGGGGTAAGCGCGTGGTACCAATGTGGCTTGAGCCCCTTGCTGTCAACACGTTCCGGGCGCGCCCCGGCCATGAAAAGTGAAAGACTTTAACTTCTACAACCTGCCGCGGCCCGGGCGTCGGACGCGTGGCATGTGGGTTGTCTTTAGTTTTAGCACTTCTCGCAACGCAAAATACGGGTGGGCGCCTGGGGCGGCTCTTATCGTCTCTACTCGCTTTCGGGGCGTCCGGCGTTCATCCTCAGACTTAGACTTCACTGACACCGACGTTGGAGGAAAATTCATATGGCAGACGACATGCAAGGCACTGGCGGCGGTAGCGGCGGCGGCGGTTCGACCGGCGGCGGCGGTGGCAGCACCGGCGGCGGCGGCGGCACCGGCGGCGGCTCGACGGGTGGCGGTGGCACTGGCGGCGGTGGTGGCACCGGTGGCGGTGGCACCGGCGGCGGTGGCGGTACTGGCGGCGGCGGCACCGGCGGTGGAGGCACCGGCGGCGGCGGGACGAGCGGCGGCGGTGGCGGCGGCTCGACCGGCGGTGGCGGTGGTTCTTCCTCCGGCGGCGGTGGCGGCAGCTCCTCGGGCGGCGGCCAGTAACGCTCCAGAAGCTTCGGCCCGCTTAAGGGTTTAAGCTCAAGTGAAGAAGCGGGCGGCGGCGAGGCTCCCAAGTCTCGCCGCCGCCCGCTGTTTTCGTCGCCGGGAGCGCTCTTACTTCTTCGCGGCCGGCTCGTACTTGAGAGTGCTGCCCTCGCCGCTGACGGTGCGCGACTGCGAGCGGGCCACGCGCTCGGCCTCAGCGAAGGCGCGCACCAAATTCCCGCCTAGAATCTTCAACACGTCGCGCTCCGAGTGGCCGCGCCGCAGAAGCTCGTAGGTGATGTTGGGCAGGTCGGCCACGTCGCGCACGCCCTCGGGCAGGAAAGGCACGCCGTCGAAGTCGGAACCGAGCCCGACGTGATCCACGCCGGCCACCTTCGCCACGTGCTCGATGTGGTCAACGAGCACGGAGAGCGTCGTGTTCGGCAGGGGGTTCGCGTCGTTCAATCTCTTAAGCTCGGCCTCGCGCCGCTCCTTATCGTCCTTGAACTGTTGGTTGATGCGGTCGCGCTCGGGCTTGAGGCGCGCGTCGCGCTCCAGGCCCGCCTGCCGAACCTTCTCGTCGAGGAAGGCCGGGTAGAAGTTGATCATGACGACGCCGCCGTTCTGGCCTATGCGCCTGAGCAGCTCGTCCGGGATGTTGCGCTTGTGGTCGGAGAAGCGGCGCGCGGAGGAGTGCGACGCGATGACGGGCGCCTTCGTCACTTCGAGCACGTCCGACATCGTCTTGTCCGAGACGTGCGACACGTCAACGAGCATCCCCAGACGGTTCATCTCGCGCACGACCTCGCGGCCGAAGTCGCTGAGCCCGTTGTGGCGCGCGTCGTCGCAGCAGGCGTCGGCCCACTCGTTCGTGTTGTTGTGCGTCAGGGTCATGTAGCGCACGCCGAGGCGGTAGAAGTCTCGCAGCACCGAGAGCGAGTTCTCAATGGCGTGGCCGCCCTCGATGCCGAGGAGCGCGCCGACTTTCTTCTGCCGCTTAGCGCGCAGGATGTCGGCGGACGAGTATGCCATCATCAAGCGGTCGGGGTTCTTCTCGGCCGCGCGGTAGATAACGTCTATCAAGTCCAGCGCGCGCCGCGCGCTCCCGCCCCGCGTCAGGTACTCCTCCGCGGCGTGCTTCTGCGTCGCGTACTTGCGGTCAACATAGACGGAGAAGAACTGCCCCGTCACGCCGCCCTGGATGAGCCGCTGCAAGTCCGTGTGGTACTTGCCGACTGAAGGCGTGCCGAGGTCGTAGCCCGTGTCAACCATTATCTCCGTGATGTCGTTGTGGCCGTCCACGATGACGGCCTTGCGGTGAAGCTCCAGAGCCTTCTTCCAGAGCCTCTCGTCGCGCTGCGGCTGCGCGGCCGGCGCCTGTGCCTGCTGCGCGCGGGCGCATATGGGGGCCAGGAGCGAGAGCGTAAGCGTGAAGGCGAGGGCGAGCCTGAGTTTAGCCATTCCGTTCTGTTTCCTTCTCGGGCGGGTGATTCGTGGAAAGAGGTTTACCACAAAGGCGCCGGGGCGTGAAAGCGGGCTCAGGGCGCCGGCCGCGTCAGTACGCCGCTTGCCGGCGGCGCAGCAGTTCGAAGGCGCATGCGATGCCGTCCTGAAGGGTCTTTCGGGTGGTGACGCCTCGCAGTTCGAGGCCGAGGCTGACGAGGCTGCGCGCGACGCCGGCGCGTATGCCGGTGAGTATCAGGTTAGTGCCGAGCAGGCGGGCGGCCTGCGCGGCCTGTATCAGCGTGTTCGCGACGTGCGTGTCCACGACCGAGACTCCCGTTATGTCAATGATTGCGACGACCGCGCCGCGCTCGCGCAGGCCCGTGAGCAGCGTCGTCGTCATGCGCAGCGCTCGCTTGGCGTCCATAGCGCCGACTAAGGGCATGACAACGATCTGCTCGTTGATGGGGATGAGAGGCGTGGAGAGCTCTGCCAGCAACTCGTCCTGCACGCGTATCACCTCCTCGCGTAGGCGCGCTCGCTCGGCCTCTGCGCGGTGGCGCTCCATGACCTGGCCTATCTGGCTGCCGACGTGCGACATCATCGCGAGCAGGGCCTCGTCGGGCGGGCGCGCCTCCCTCGCGAAGAACTCCATCGCGCCCAGGGCCCGGCCGCCGAGCGTGACGGGGAAGGCGAAGGCGCCGCGCAGCCCGGCCCTCTCGGCCGCCCGCGAGCGCGGGAAGTTGTAGTCCGTCGCCAGATCTTCTACCCACTCGGGCCGTCCCGACTCCCACACGCGGCCGGGCAGCCCTTCGCCGCGCTCGAAAACCCTCCGGCTCGAAAGCGCCTCGAACTCCGCGGCGTCAACGCCCGGCGCGTGCCACGCCTCCACGAAGCGCATGAGGGCGTCTCCCTCGTCCACGCGCCAGAGCGCGCCCAGGCCCCAGCCGAGCCCCTCGCAGACGGCGCGCAGAATGCCCGGGACGGCCTTGGCGAAGTCGTGCGCTTCGGCGAGCGCCCGCGTCACCTCATACTGCGCGGCGAGGCGGCGCTGCCCCTTCTTCCTCTCCGTGATGTCGCGCGCGACGCCCGTAAAGTAGCGCCGGCCGTCCAGGGCGAACTCGCCGAAGGAGACTTCGAGCGGCACCTCGCGCCCCGACTTGTGCAGGCCCGGAAGCTCCACGCCCTGCCAAGAGATGTGCTTGACGCCCGTCTCGATGTAGCGGGCCATGCCCGCGTCGTGGAGGCGGCGCAGGTACTCGGGCATCAGCATCGTCATCTGCGCGCCGAGCATCTCCCGGGCCGTGTAGCCGAAAATCCTCTCGGCCGCGCGGTTGACGGAGAGGATGCGGCTCGACTCGTCAATCGTGATGACGGCGTCGGCCAGCGTCTCGACCGCGATGCGGCTCCGCGCCTCGCTCTCGCGCAGCTCCTCAAGCTCTCTCTCCCTTGTCGTCACTCGCCCATCTTACCAGACGGGCCGGCCCGCGCCCTCCCCGGCGCGTGCGCTTGCCGCGCGGGGCGCATTTCTGGTACACAGGAGCGCGCCCGCCGAAACTTTCCCGGAGGAGAGAGTTTTAAGCCAGCGATGTCATCAACTACGCCCAACATCGAGTCGGTGCTGCATGAGGAGCGCGTCTTTCCGCCGCCGGAGCCCTTCTCGGCTGCGGCGCGCGTCAAGTCCGCGGAGGAGTACGATGCCCTCAGGCGCGAGGCCGCCGAGTCGCCCGAAGCGTTCTGGGCGCGCATGGCAGAGACGGAGCTTCACTGGTTCAGGAAGTGGGACGAGGTGCTCCGCTGGGAGCCGCCGCACGCCGAGTGGTTCGTCGGCGGGAAGATAAACATCTCCTACAACTGCCTCGACCGGCACCTCGGGACATGGCGGCGCAACAAGGCCGCGCTCATCTGGGAGGGCGAGCCGGGCGAGCAGAGGACTCTAACCTACGCCCAGCTTCACCGTGAGGTCTCGCGCTTCGCGAACGTCTTGAAGCGCGCAGGGGTGGAGCGCGGCGACCGCGTCGCGCTCTACATGCCGCTCATCCCCGAGCTCGCCGTCGCCATGCTCGCGTGCGCGCGCATAGGCGCCACGCACTCCGTCATCTTCGGCGGCTTCTCGACGAACGCCATCGTTGACCGCGTCAACGACGCCGGCTGCAAGCTCGTAGTGACGGCCGACGGCGGCTGGCGGCGCGGGCAGGAGGTCAAGCTCAAGCCCGCCGTGGACGAGGCCCTCAAGCACACTCCCACGGTGCGCGCCTGCATCGTCGTCCGCCGCACGGGGTCGCGCGTCCACATGGAGATGGGGCGAGACTACTGGTGGCACGAGCTTGTCGAGTCTGTCCCGGACGAATGCCCGGCCGAGGAACTCGACAGCGAGCACCCGCTCTACATCCTCTACACTTCGGGGACTACCGGAAAACCCAAAGGCATCCTGCACACCACGGCCGGCTACGCGCTGCAAACCCACCTGACCACGAAGTGGGTCTTCGACCTCAAGGACGAAGACGTTTACTGGTGCACGGCCGACATAGGCTGGGTGACGGGCCATTCTTACGTCGTTTACGGGCCGCTCTCTAACGGCGCGACCGTGCTGATGTACGAGGGCGCGCCCAACCACCCGGAGCCCGACCGCTTCTGGTCAATAATCCAGCGCCACCGCGTCAACATCTTCTACACGGCGCCCACCGCCATACGCGCCTTCATCAAGTGGGGCGAGCACTGGCCGCTGCGCCACGACCTCTCAAGCCTTCGCCTGCTCGGCACCGTCGGCGAGCCTATAAACCCGGAGGCGTGGATGTGGTACAGGGAGATAATCGGCAAGGGCCGCTGCCCCATCGTGGACACGTGGTGGCAGACCGAGACGGGCGCCATAATGATAGCGCCGCTGCCGGGGGCTACGCCGACGAAGCCCGGCTCGGCGACGCTCCCCCTGCCCGGCGTTGACGCCACGGTGCTGACGAGGCAGGGGCAGGAGGTCGGGGCAGACGAGGGCGGCTACCTCGTCATCAGGCGCCCGTGGCCCTCGATGCTCAGAACCATCTGGAATGATGACGAGCGCTACCGCAGGCAGTACTTCGGCGAGATAGAGGGCGTCTATTTCGCGGGCGACGGCGCGCGGCGCGACCGCGACGGCTACTTCTGGATAATGGGGCGCGTGGACGACGTGATAAACGTCTCGGGCCACCGCCTGGGGACGATGGAGGTCGAGAGCGCGCTCGTCTCGCACGAGGCGGTCGCCGAGGCCGCAGTCGTCGGCCGCCCCGACGAGCTTAAAGGCCAGGGCATCGTCGCCTTCGTCACCCTCGAAGGCGAGCGCAAGACGTCAGACGAGCTTAAAGAGGAGCTGCGCCGGCACGTCACCAAAGAGATAGGCGCGCTCGCCCGGCCCGACGAGATAAGGTTCACGGACGCGCTCCCCAAGACGCGCTCCGGCAAGATAATGCGCCGTTTGCTGCGCGAGATAGCTTCGAGCGGCGCCGTGCAGGGCGACACCACGACGCTCGAAGACTTCTCGGTCTTAGAGAAGCTGCGCGCGCAGGAGGAGGAGTAGCCGGAAGCCGGGCGCTTTTCCACGTTTATTCCCGTCAGGCGAATCGGTTCAGTCAAGGAGGCACGGCATGACCGCCAACTTCATCGAGCAGCGTCGGGGCCCGCGTTATTTGGTCTCGATACCCGTGCGCGCCGAGTGGGACGACGAGAAGTCGGGCGAGCACGTCGTGGTCGAGGGCGAGACGGAGAACATCGGGCCGCACGGCGCGCTCGTCCACCTCGAGCGGCTGCCCGAGGTGGGCAGCCGCGTCCAGCTCATCGTCCCGGACGCGAAGGGGACGCGGCTCGAAACCATCGTCGAGGTCATACGCCTCGAGCGCAACCCCGTCCAGCCGCTCGCCGCCCTCGAACTGCTCGGCGAGAGCGAAGAGTGGCAGGGGCTCGTCTGGGAGCCGGCGGCCGAGCTCGAGCGCGAGCCTAACGAGGGCGACGAGGATTACGAGCACTAAGCCCGAGAAGCTTTAACGCGGGGAGCGCGGAGGCCGCAGAGAATTTAAGATTTTCTCTGCGGCCTCCGCGCCTCTGCGCCCCCCGCGTTTGAACGGCCCCGGCGCAACCCGCGCGGGCGCATTGTTTTCGCGCGCGGAGTTGGTGCATCATTGTCGGCAAGCCCCCTTTGAAACCTCGCTAGACTTTTTTCGTGGCGGAGCGTGCGCGTTGGCGAAGAAGAGCAGCTTGCAGATTCATGAGTCGGAGGGCGCGGCGGACGCCGCGGCGGTCGAGCTGGCCGAGGCGAAGGCGCGCCCAGTCGTGCGCATAGCAACGCGGTCGCTCCTCTGGGTCGTAGTCCTCGGGCTCTCGCTCCACTACCTCTTCGAGGGCGTGCGGTGGGTCTTCTACGCGCTGACGGGCGTGCTGCTCGTCGTCGTCCTCGCCATATTCTTCGCCTACCTGATAGCGCCGCTCGTCGAGCTCGTGCGCCGGCCGTTCCGCGCCTTCGGCCACCAACTGGAACTGCCGCGCCCGCTCGCCATAGCCATCATCTACGTCTTCATATTCGGCTCGCTCACGCTGTGCGCGTGGGTTCTGCTGCCGCGGCTCGGCAACCAGATGGCCGACCTCGCGAAGAACACGCCCGATTACCTGACGAGCGCGCGCGCGAGGGCCGACAGCCTCAACCAGGTTTACCGGCAGCTCAACCTCCCGCCGGGCGTAAGCCGATACGCCAACGAGCAGGTTGACAAGACCCTTAAGGACATAGGCAACTACGTCACGAGCGAGGGGTTCGGCAGCGCCGTCCACTTCCTCGGCTACCTGCCGTGGCTAATCCTCGTCCCCATACTCGCCTTCTTCTTCCTCAAGGACGCGGACAGCTTCCGCCGCTCGGCCCTTCAGATGATCCCGCAGGGGCGCCTGCGCTGGCGCGGCGACGAGTTCTTTCAGGACGTGAACTCGACGCTCGCCGCCTACATACGCGCGCAGCTCATAGCGTGCCTGCTAATCGGGACGGTCTGCACGGTCGGCTTCGTCATCATAGACGTTCGCTACGCGCTCGTGCTCGGGGTCGTGGCGGGCGTGCTGGAATTCATACCGCTGCTCGGGCCGCTCATCGTCGCCATACTCGCGGGCGCCGTCGCAGGCTTCGACTCGGTCGGGAAGATAGCGGCCGTCATCATCTTCCTCGGCGTGCTCCGCATCGTCCACGACTACATGATCTACCCGCGCATCATAGGTTCGGGCATCCACCTGCACCCGCTCGCCGTCATTCTCGCAATCCTCTCCGGCCACGAGCTCGCGGGCGTCGCCGGCATATTCCTCGCCATACCCGTCATAGCCGTCATCACAGTGACCTACCGCCACTGGCTAGAGCACCGCGGAAGCTCCGGCCTCGTCGCCGAGCTTCTGAAGCCGGCCGAGCAGGCTGCGGCGCCCGCGCCCGGCGACGCCGAGGCCGCCGCCGAGCCGCCGTCCTTACAGCCCGCGCAGGCGCCGCCCGCCGAGGCGCCCGAAATGACACGTTGATTATTTTCGCGAATTAGTGCTTAATAGTAAGCGCTCAAGGTCGCCTCAGCCGGGCGCGGCGCAATCATAGTCCGATGCCGCACAGACAGGCCGGCCGCCCGCGTTTATCATCTGTCCCCTTTCAGGCTCCTGCCTCGACGCCGACTGTGAGGAGTTCCCCCATGTCTCGACAGAAGCGGCGCGTGCTTTGCGCCGAACCCCACGAAGACACGTGCCGTCTGCTGACGGAACTGCTCGCAGGGCAGGGCCACGAGGTCGCGACGGCCAAGACCGTTGCCGAGTGCCTCGGGCTCGTGCGCGGCGGCCCCCGCTTCGACCTGTACATGCTCGACGACCATTACATAGACGGCTCGGCCATCGAGCTGTGCCGCGAGCTGCGGCGCGCGACGCCCGACACCCCCATCCTCTTCTTCTCGTCGCTTGCGCTCCAGCGCGACCGCGACCGCGCGCGCGCGGCCGGCGCCGACGCCTACCTCACCAAGCCGAACGACATCTTCGAGATCGTGCAGACCGTCAACTCCATATTCGCGCACGGCCGCGCGCGCGGCGCCCGCCCCGACGCCGATTAGCTTGACGCTTGCCGCCCGTGCGGCTAAAGTTAGCCTTTCCCCCCTGTTTAGACGTTCCCCTTCGAGTTGGATAAGGCCCCAGGCTCTCACACGGAGTGTCTCTGATGGAAGGCGGAAAGCGGCGCATACTCTGCGCCGAGTCTAACAAGGACGTGGGCGAACTGATCGCCCTGATGCTCAGGCGCAAGGGTTACGAAGTCGAGTCGGTCCAGACCGCCGCCGACTGCATCAAGTTCGCGCTAACAGACCGCTTCGACCTCTATATCCTCAACGACACATACATTGATGGGGACAGCCTGGAGCTTTGCCAGCAGCTCCGCTCCATAGACCCGGCCACGCCCGTCCTGCTCTTCTCGCTGGAAAGCTCCGGGTTCGACCGCAAACGAGTCGTCGAGGCCGGCCCGCAGGTCTATCTCAGCAAGACCTCGGACTTCGTCTCGCTCGTGCAGACGATAGACCGCCTCCTGCAATCGTAAATTAGCAGTCGCCCGGCGCCCGGCGCCTAGCCTCTTTTTTCCATCAGCTCGATGAAGCGGGCGAAGTGGTGCGCGGCGTCGTGCGGCCCCGGCGCGGCCTCGGGGTGGTACTGGACGGAGATGACGGGCAGGCGGCGGTGGCGCATGCCCTCGACGCATTCGTCGTTGAGGTTTATGTGCGTGACCTCGACCTCCTCGGGCAGGCTCGCGGCCTCAACGGCGAAGCCGTGGTTGTGTGAGGTTATCTCGACGCGGCCGCTCTTTAAATCCTTGACGGGCTGGTTGCCCCCGCGGTGGCCGAAGCGCAGCTTGTAGGTCTTACCCCCGAAGGCGCGCCCCAGAAGCTGGTGGCCGAAGCATATGCCGAAGGTCGGCACGCCGCCTTCGACTAAGCGGCGTATTTCCTCGACGACCGCGGTCATCGAGGCCGGGTCGCCGGGGCCGTTCGACAGATAGACCCCGTCGGGCCGCATCGCGAGCACCTCGGCCGCGGGAGTCGAGGCCGGAACCACCGTCACGCGGCAGCCGAGCGCCGCCAGCTCCTTGAGCGAATTTCTCTTCACGCCGAAGTCGTAGCAGACGACGTGGAAGCGCTCGCGCCCTTCGGCCGCGACCTCGTAGGGCCGCGGCGTAGTAACGGCGCTCGCCAGCTCCCTGTTCTCCATCGGCACGGAGCCGCGGGCCTTCCCGAGCAGGCTCTTCTCGTCCGAGTCAACGGTCGAGAGGCACGCGCGCATCGCGCCCTTGTCGCGTATGTGGCGGACGAGGGCGCGCGTGTCAACGCGGTCAATGGCGACTATGCCCCATCGCTTCAGGTAATCGCCGAGTGGCTCCTCCGAGCGCCAGTTCGACGCCGTCCGGCTCGCCTCGCGCACGACGAAGCCCTCGACCCAGGGGCGCGCGCTCTCCTCGTCGGCGCGGTTCACGCCGTAGTTGCCGATGAGCGGGTAGGTCATGCAGACGATCTGCCCCGCGTAGGAGGGGTCGGTCAAGACCTCCTGGTAGCCGGACATAGAGGTGTTGAAGACCATCTCGCCGCACCTCTCGCCCTCGGCGCCCCACGAGCGCCCGCGAAACGCCCGCCCGTCCTCGAGCACGAGCAGCGCCGGTTTTCTCTCTTCTTCGTTCATCTTCTTCTCGGCTTCAGGCCAGCGTGCGCAGGAACTGCTGGGCCTCGTTGAGCCAGCGCTTGTCGGCGCGGTACTTGTAGGCCGGGGCGGTGCGCACGGCCTCGACGCAGCGCTGCATCCACTCGCGCGCGCCGCGCGTGTCGCCGAGGCCGAAGTGCGCGCGCCCCATGAGGTAGAGCGCCTCGGGGTCTGACTCGCGCTTGTCTATGAAGCGCCGCAGCGCGTCGCGCGCGTCGTCGAACTGGCCGGCGGCGAGGTAAGTGGCGCCGACCTCGCGCCAGATTTCGTGCTGGGCGTGCGCGTCGTCCAGAGCGACGGCGCGGCCGAAGTGCTCGATGGCCTCGGCGAGCCGGCCCTCGGAGCGCGCGATGCGGCCTAGCTGGTAGTGAGCGTCGGCCTCAGACGGGTCTATCTCTACGGCGCGCTCGAAGCGGGCGCGCGCCTCCGTGAGCTCACTGCGCTGCATGTGCAGAAGGCCGAGGTTGTAGTGGGCCGAGGCGTCGGCCGGGTTGAGCGTAGCGGCCTCCAGGTTCTGCCTGAAGGCTGCGCGCGCCCTCTGCCCGCGCATCAACTCGCCGATGTAGCCGCGCATCATGAAGACGAGCAGCAG
>DASPKR010000459.1:0-6760 GCA_035627975.1 Pyrinomonadaceae bacterium
CTCGTACACTACCCCTTCCTCCTCCACCAACAGCCGCTCTTCCGAAGCGAGCACCAACGGCTGCTCCCCGTCGCCGAAGCCCTCGCCCGGGAAATCCTCTCGCTCCCGCTCTACCCGCAAATCCGCGACGAAGAGGTGCGCGAGGTCGCGGCCGCGATTCTCGACTACAAGGGCTGAGATTTCATTCAGCCCTTCTGCTTTTCGGCTACGCAGACGGCGGAGAGGCCCGCGGGCAAGCTCCGGCCCGCGCGGAGCAGTCGCGCTTCGGCGATGAGAGCGCGCGTAAAGAGACTGTTGAGCCGCGCGAGCGACGGCGGCAAGGGCTTCACGTCCGAGCCCGAGTCGGCCACGCCGAGCCGCTTGAGAAGCAGTCGCCTCACCGCCGCGAGCGGCAGGAGGAAGGAGTTCGCGTAGGTCGCCCGCGTGATTTTAAATCCCGCGGCTTTCATCCTCCCTGCGAGCACATGCAGGCTGTACCGGCGCTGCGTGCCGAGCGCATCGTCATGGCCGCTCCGCATCCACTCGTACGCGGCGACGCGCACGAAGGCCGTGCCGCCCGGCCGCAACACCCTGAACATCTCGCGCATCGCGCGCTCGTCCGAGCCCCGGCCCGGAATCTGCACGAGCACGTCGAAGCTGGTCACGAGGTCGAATGAAGAATCGGCGAAGGGCAGGTCTGTCGCCGAAGCCTGCACGAGATATTCGTGGCTGCGCTCGCGGCAGAAGTCGAGGGCCGTGGGTATCAGGTCGAGCCCGACGACGCTCCCGCCCTCGCCAGCGTAGCGCCCGAGCCATGTCATCATCCCGCCCGTCCCGCATCCGGCGTCTAAAATCCTCCTCCCTCCGGGCGGCGCGGGAAGGCAGGCGGGGTCGAGCAGCGCCGCCGTTATCTCGCGCATGCCGCGGAACCACCAGAAATCCTCTTCGAGCCTGTAGAGGTACTCGTAATCTTCCGTCTTCATCCGGCGACTTACCTCTGACACGAAAGAAGCCCGCGAGCGTCGAGACTCGCGGGCTCCCCTCTGAACAAGCGTGCGGGAGGGATCAGGCGGCGCGCTGCTGCGTCGCCGGCTTGTCCTTCTCCCTCAGAATCTCGAGCGCCTTCTTGAGCTGCACGTCCTCGGGCTGCTGCTTGGGGCTCGCCGCCTCGGGCGCAACGTCGCGGCGGTCGGCCGGCGCGTTCGGCTGCGGCTGCGCTATGGCGTCGTCGTCGTTGCCGGTCAGCTCTTCGGGGTCAATGGCCTCGGCCAGCTCGGGGGCTTTGACCTCGACCGAGGGCGAGACGCCGCCGCCGAGGAAGGGCTTGCCGGCCGACGATGCCCACTTGACGGTTGTGAGCAGCAGGCCGTCGCCGTTCCGAAGCGTGAAGAGCTGCTGCTCGGCCCCCGCGCCGAAGCTCTTGACGCCCACGACCTCGCCGCGCTTGCGCTCGTTGAAGGCCGCGGCGACGACCTCGGCCGCGGCCGCGGTGCCGCGGTCAATGATGACGACGGCGTGGCCATCAAATATCGCCTCCTTCGGGTCGGCCGCATAGGTCTTGAGAACCTTGCCGCCACGCCCGACGGTCTGCGCGAGCGCGCCTTCTTTTATGAAGAGGTTCGCGACCTTGACGGCCTCGGTGAGCGAGCCGCCCGCGACGCTCCTCAAGTCGAGCACGACCTTCTGCGCGCCCTGCTTCACAAGCTCCTGGAGTCGCGCCTTAACGTCGGCCGCCTCGCCCTCCGCTAGGCTGTTGACCTTGATGACGCCGATCTTGCCGGCCTCCATGCGCGCCTCGGCGCCGGGGACGGTGACGGCGCCGCGCCGCACCGTCATCACGAAGGGGCGGGTGCCGGCGCGCAGCACGCGGAGCTTGACCTCGCTGCCGGGCGCGCCGTTCAGAAACTGGCGGGCGTCGTAGAGCGATATGTCGCGCGTGGCCTTGTTGTCTATGTACTCGATAATGTCGCCGGCCTGAAGGCCCGCCTGGTCGGCCGGGCCGCCTTTGACGGGCGCGATGACGTAGAGGTAGGAGGCGAACTGCGAAAGCTCGGCGCCGATGCCTACCTGGTTGCCGGCGACGCCGGAGCGTATGTCCTGAACCTGCTGCGCGGTCAGGTAGGTCGAGTAGGGGTCGAGGCCGTAGGCAAGGCCGCGAAGGGCGCCCGCGCGAACCTTGCCGAGGTCGGGCTCGTCAACGTAGTCGTCCTGTATGTGGCGCAGGACGCTCTCGAATATGCGGAGCTGCGCGCCGGGGTCGTTCTGCTGCTGCTGCGCGCTTATGGACATCCAGCCGCCGATGACGCCGTAGAGCGCGAGCGTGGCCGAGAAGACTACGAGAAGGAATTTACCGCGAAAGGACATCTAAGTACCTCAAAAGCTTTCTGCCATCCGTTTGTGCGAGAGCGGCCGTCGCTGACCCGCAAGTGCGGCCGGACGAGGGCGATGATACAGCACCGCTTCCGGGCGGCGCAAGCCGCCTAAGTGGCGCAGGCGGCGTGGGTTGCGTTATACTCCGCCGCATCCCCGGAACCTTTTGAATTGACGAAAACCGACCTTCAAAACGAAGCGCCGGAAGCGTCGGCGCCCGAACGGGGGCGCGCGCTCGCGCTCGACCTCGGCGCCAAGCGCGTTGGGGTCGCCGTCTCCGACGAGCTTGGACTGACAGCCCGCCCGCTGCCCTCCATCGGGCGCACGAGCTGGAAGCGGCTGGTTTTAGCCGTCCGGGAACTGTGCGAACAGTTTGACGTGCGGAGGGTGGTCGTGGGTTTGCCGCTCAGGCTCGACGGGGGCGAGGGTGAGGCCGCGCAGGAGGCGCGCCGCGCGGCGCGAAACCTCGGCCTTACGCTCGGCCTCCCCGTCGTGCTTCAGGACGAGCGGCTGACTTCACTCGACGCCGAAGCCGGGCTGCGCGGGGCGGGGGCGGGCCGTGAAGAGGTGAAGGCCCGCGTTGACAGCGAGGCCGCCGCTATAATTCTCAGGGACTACCTCGGCAGATGAAGCTCGCGCGGATAATGCTCGTAACCGTTCTCTTGCTCGCCGTCGCGGCGGGCGGCGCGGCCGTCTGGGCTTACCGGGCGATTCGCACGCCCGTCGAGCACTCCCGTTCGCAGGAGTATCTCGAAATCCCGCGCGGCTCGACCCCGGACGAGATCATAGGGAGGCTCAGCAACCTCGGCGTCATCCGTAACGCCGCGCTCGTGCGGCTCTACGTGCGACTGACGGGCGCCGGGCCGAAGATGAAGGCCGGCGAGTACCGTTTCCCCTCCCCGGTCTCGGCCGTTGAGGTGCTGCAAAAGCTGGAGGAGGGCGAGCAGCGCCTGAGCCGCCTGACGGTCGTCGAGGGATGGACGCGCTGGGACATCGCCAACATGCTGGCACGCATCCCCGAGCTTCGGCTCGCCAGCCCCCAAGAGGCGCTTGCGCTGATGGACGACGTCAGCACCATACGTGACCTTGACCCCGCTGCCGCGAACCTCGAAGGCTATCTCTTCCCCGACACGTACAGCTTCCCGCCCGACTCCGACGCGAAGGACGTTATCGCCGCGATGGTGAAGCGCTTCCGAAAAGTCTGGGAGGAGGAGACCGCGAAGCTCGGCGGCACAGCGGCCGGCCGAACCGCGCGCGAGGTCGTCACAGTCGCCTCGCTCGTCGAGACGGAGGCGAAGCTGGCCGAGGAACGCCCGCTCGTCGCTTCGGTGATTTACAACCGCCTGCGCCTCGGGATGGCGCTCGGCATAGACTCGTCCGTCATCTACGCCTCGAAGCTCGCCGGCAAGTGGAGGAACGACGGGAAGGTCTATTTGAGCGACCTCGAGCGCGACTCGCCCTATAACACGCGTAAAGTCCGGGGGCTCCCGCCCGGCCCCATCGCATCGCCCGGAGCTAGCTCCATCCGGGCCGCGCTCGCGCCTGCCGACACACGCTACCTCTACTACGTGCGCGAGCCCTCGCGGAACGACGGCGCGCATAACTTCTACGAAAGCGAGGCGGAGTTCCAACGCGGCGTCGAGTCCCTCCGCCAGTGGGAGCGCTCGCGCAACGCCAACGCGATAGTCGTTCAGCCCACGCCCGACGTGTCACCTCCCGCGCCCGCCTCGCCCTAAAACGCGCGCGCGTCAAGTCTCCCGCCGGAGTCACTTCTTGAATTCGCAAACACGTTGCTTTATGCTCGCAGTCGTTCCCCCAAACGCTCTCGGGCGGCGGCGTTCGCTACAAAAGGGGTGGGTGATGAAAAAAGCTCTGGCGCTTGTGATTATGACTCTCGCGCTCTCGGCCGCGGCCGCGGCGCAGGAGAAGGGCGTTGACCAGCAAAACGACCGCATACGTGACGGCGGCAACAACCGCACGCCCGCGGTCAACGGCGGGAAAACCGACACGGGTATCGGCCGCGGGATGGACTTCGGCAAGGGCCGCACCGTCACTCCGCCGCCCGTGCCGAACCCCTACCGCTTCCAGACGCCGAACGACGTGCTCACGAAAGCCGTCGAGGAGCTGATGCGGGAGCGCAAGCTCATCCTGGACGATGCCGTATCGAAGCCCGCCGAGGGCGTGCTCATCTCGCAGCCCTACACGTTCACGAAAGGCTCGGTCGTCAGCTCATCCGAGCTTAACCGGCTGGCCGAAGTGCCGCAGACCGATTTCCGCAACTGGACGCGCGGGCGCTACACGATAATCGTCGAGGTGCAGCCGGTGGACGGCACCATCACGAACGTCTCAGTCAATGCGCGCATCGAAGGCAGGACGGACAACGTGCTCGGCGCCGAGTGGGTGACGCTCGTGAGCAACGGGACGGCCGAGCGCGAGTTCATCATCGCCCTCGTAGAGAAGATGACGGGCGCGAAGCCGCCCGGCCACGACCAGTAAAACGGGCCACGGGGAATCTGTTTTTGATGCTTGTCTCTTTGAAATCGTCGGCGCTTGTCCTGTCCGCCGCGCTCCTCTTTCTCTCCGCCTGCCAGGGCTCGCGCCCTGCGGCGGCGCCCGGCGAGGATTCCGATGCGAAGCCGGCCCCAAAAGTCGCCCCCTCGCCCGAGGCCCAGATTCTCCGCGACGAGGCGGTGCTGAAAAAGCCGCACGCCATAATCGGCGGGACTGTCCAGAACGTTGGCGGGGAGAGGCTGGAAGGGCTCTCGGTCGAGATTGAACTGAAGAGGCGCGATGGAGGCGATTCGGAAGTCCGCGAGGTAGTGGTCGAACCCGCGAGCCTCGGCCCCGGCGAGGAGGGGCGCTACACTCTGAAGGTTCTCTCCGAGGAGTGGGGCTCGTTCAACGTGCTACGGCTTCGGAGCGCCGCGCGGCCGGAGGAGGTCGCGGTCAAAATCCTCCCAGGCGCGAAGCGGCCCCCGCTCGAGCCGCCGCAGCCGAAGGTAGTGGTCACAAAGCAGCCGAGGCAGAAGTCGAAGGCAGGCGACGACTTCATCAACACGCCCGACACACCGATAAGCGTCCCCTGACCGGGCCGCGGGACAACCCGCCGCGGCCGCGCGGGCGTCAGAGTTTCGGTTCCGTCTGAAAGTCAGAGAAAGCGCGCGAGGCAGTCGAGGTAGCCTTCATGCTGAGAGCCCTGCTCGTTCCCGTCAGCCTATTCATGCTCGCCGCGCCGGCCGCGGCGCAGGCTCAGCATCCGCAGCCGCCGGCCGCGGCCGACGCCTCTCTGCCGAAGCCGCCGGGCCAGAAGCAGCGGTCGCCCATGTTAGGCTCGCCCGAAGAGGAGATAATCAGCCGCGCCGAAATCCGACACGCCGAAGAGTCGTACAAGGAAATGGTCGAGCGCGCCGACGAGGCGGAGGCGCTCGGCGCGCAGATTCGCTCCTCCTTCGAGAAGATGCAGTCGCTCAGCCGCGAGGACTTGAAGAAGCTTGAGCGTATGGAGAAGCTCGCGCGGAAGATTCGCGGCGGCGCGGGTGGCTCCGACTCGGAGGAGGGGTTGAAAGACCCGCCGTCGAAGCTCGAATCGGCGGTCTCCCGCCTCGCGGAGCTTTCGGGCGTCCTCAAGAGGAGCGTGCAGAAAACCTCCCGCCTCGTCATCTCGGCCGCCGTCATTGAGAGCTCGAACGAGATGATCGAGCTCATACGCCACATACGCCAGATAGCCCGATGAGGCCCGCCCCCGAAAAGACGAAGCGCGTCGGCCCCGCGCGCCGAGCCTCGGCAGCGCTCGCCGCGCTACTGCTCGCCGCCGCCGCGCTCGCGGCCGCGACGCCCCGGCAGGACGAGGACGAAGTAGTCCGCGTTGACTCAGAGCTAGTCGTCCTCAACGTCACCGTCAAAGACAAACAGGGGCGCTACGCCCACAAGCTCAAGCGCTCGGACTTTCAGGTCTTCGAGGACGGCAAGGAGCAGCGCCTCAGCCTCTTCTCCGTCCAGGAGACCCCGTTCGCCGCGGCCATCCTGCTGGACACCTCCGGCAGCATGGAGTGGCGCATCACGCTCGCGCGCGCCGCCGCAATTCGCTTCCTCGACGGGCTGCGCGCCGAAGACGTTGCCGCCGTCTATAACTTCGGCAGCTCCGTCGAGAGGCTTCAGGACTTCTCCGCCGGCCGCGACCTCCCCCCGATGGCCTACGCGCTCAGGTCAGACGGCATGACGGCGCTCTACGACTCTGTGCTTATGGCCGCGCGCGACCTCGCCGCGCGCCCCGAGAAGCGGCGAGCAATCGTCGTGCTCTCCGACGGCATGGACACCAAGAGCGGCGCGACGCTCGACAAGGCTCTGAACGCCGCCCTCGACGCGCACGCCACCATCTACACCGTTGACATGTCCGACCCGCAGGCCAAGG
>DASPKR010000460.1:0-4577 GCA_035627975.1 Pyrinomonadaceae bacterium
AGGAACTGGAAGTTGCCGCCGCGCGCGAAGGCCGTGCCGGGGACGCTGATGAACGTGATGGTCGAGGTCTCCGTGGCGACAATCGAGGCGGCGATGGCCCACCACGGCACCGTGCGGTCGCCGAGGAAGTAGTCGCGCGTCGTCTCCTGCTTGCGCGAGAACCACACGCCGAACAGCGTTATGCCGACGAGGTAACCGAAGATGATGACAAGGTCAAGGGCGCGCATCGCCTGAAAGCGAGTCGGGGTGTTACGGCTTTTATTCTGTCTCCCGAATTCTGACTTCTGACTCCTGATTTATCAACTCGCCGAGCCTCTTTATCCGCGGGCAGACGCTTTCGGGGTGCAGGCCGAGTGGGTCGAGCAGGACGGCGCGCATGCCGGCGGCGCGCGCAGCGAGCGCGTCGTGCGCGTAGGAGTCGCCGACGAAGGCTGCCTCCGCCGGCCCGACTCCGAGTCGTTCGAGCGCGAGGCGGAAGATGGCCGGGTCGGGCTTCCGCACGCCGACGAGGCGCGAGTCAATTACCACGTCGAACTCTTCGAGGAGCCCCGCGGCCTCGAGCGAGTCTGCGGCGCGCCCGTCCTCCGTGTTCGAGATGACGCCGACGAGCAGGCCCCGCCGCTTCAGCTCCGCGATCACGCCGGCCGCCTCGGGGTCGGTGCCGCACCAGAGGTGGCGCTCGATGTGCGAGGCGCCGAGCCTTTCTATGACGCGCCCGCACGCCTCGTCGCTCAGCCCGAGCGAGCAGTACATGCGTCGGAAAGTCCAGTGCGGGAGCTTCTGGTCTTCGGGAATCGCCCAGCCCTCGCGCTGCATCTCCTCGGCCACCGCGCGCAGCACCTCCTTGAGCGCGCGCTCGAGCTCCGCGGGGGCGAGCTCGCGCCCCGCCTCGTCGGCCGCGAGCGCGCCGAGCCGGGGCCAGTCCGGGTGAACCAGCGTCCCGCCGGCGTCGAAGACGCAAGCCCGCGCGCCCTCTAAAGAAGGATGAAGCATAAGGGAGTTGACTATTTCTTCCGCAGCGCCTCGACTGCGCGGGCGACGACGCCGCGGGAGTCTAGGAGGGCGCGCTCGGCCTCTTCGCGCGGCGCGCCCGCCTTGTGCATGACGAGCGCGAGGCGCAGGTCGCCGTCGGCGCGCTCAATGGCCGCTCGCGCCTCCTCCTCGCCCGCGCCCGTCTCGGCCGCGAATATGCGCAGCGAGCGCTGACGGAGTTTCTCGTTGCGCGGCAGCAGGTTCGTCATGCGGTTGCCTGTGACGTAGCCGAGCCGGATCATCGTCGCCGTCGAGATCATGTTCAAGACCATCTTCTGCGCCGTCCCGGCCTTGAGCCGGGTCGAGCCTGCGATGACCTCCGGCCCCACGACAGGCACTATCGCCACCTCAACCGCGCCCGTGATGGGGGAGCCCGGCACGCACGTCACGCAGGCCGTGAAAGCCCCGAGCGACCGCGCGTGCTCGACTGCCCCGAGCGTGTAGGGCGTGCGCCCCGACGCTGCGATGCCGACGACGGCGTCGCCGCCCGTCACGCCGCGCGCGTCGAGGTCGCGCCCCCCTGCCCCGCGGTCGTCCTCCGAGGCTTCGGTAGCGCGGTGCAGCGCGTCGTAGCCGCCCGCGATGACGCCCTGCACAAGCTCCGGCGGCACGCCGAAGGTCGGCGGGCATTCCGAGGCGTCGAGCACTCCGAGCCGCCCCGAAGTCCCCGTGCCGACGTAGAAGAGGCGGCCGCCCGCGCGCAGGCGCTTCACGATGCCTTCGACCGCGCGCGCAACGTCGTCGAGCACGCGCCCCACTGCGCCGGCCACGCGCGCGTCCTCCTCGTTCATCAGCCGCGCAATCTCGACGGCGGGCAGCGACCCTATCCCGCGCGTGCGCGGGTTCTCCTGCTCGGTGACGGGGATTTCGGGTTGACTCAAGGCGCCGCGACCCCCCAAGCGTCTAGCTCGCGCGCGCGAGTCGCACGTGCTCGCTGGCCATGCGCGCGGCTGCCTCGGCGGGCGGGAGCGCGGGCGGTGCGAGCAGAGCTTTGGGCGCCGCTTCCGCCAGCCCCTCGCGCAGCGATTCCAGTATGAGCTCGCCCGCCGCGAACACGCCGCCGTAGTAGCCGACGGGGAACCGCTCGCGCTCCATCCGTAGCTTGCGGACGACGGCCGAGGCCGCGAGCGCGAGCTCGCGCCCCGCCTCCTCGACAATCTCGCGGGCCACCGAGTCGCGCCGCCTCGCTGCGTCTATTACGTTGCGGCCGAAGCCGGCTATGCGGTTGTTCGTCATGCTCGGCGCATAGACGGCCGTCGAGAGGTCTTCGGCCCTGCCGACGTTGAAGTAGTCGCACGCGGCCTCGACGAGGGAAGTCTTCCGCCCGCGCCCGTCCGTGGATTTTGCGACCGACTGAAGCGCGCGCCTCGCTATCCACGAGCCGCTCCCCTCGTCGCCCGCCACGGGCCCCCAGCCGCCCGCGCACGCGCGGCGCCCGCGCGAGTTTATGCCGCAGCAGATCGAGCCCGTGCCGGCGATGATTATGAGGCCCGCCTTGCCGCCCGTCGCGCCGTAGAGCGCGATGTCGGCGTCGGTGACGACCTCGATTGTCTTGATTTCCAGGTCGGTGAGCGCGGCCGTCATCGCCGCGCGCAGGTCTTCGCGCCTAACGCCGGCCAGGCCGAACTCGGCGGCGGAAAGCTCCCGGCGGCGGACGCCCGCCGCCGTGCAGGCCCGCTCCGTAGCCTCGCGCACGGAGTTGGCGGCCTCGCTTATGCCGACGCGAAGAGGGTTGGAAGGCCCCGCCTCGCCCTCGCCGAGCACGCGGCCCCGGGCGTCCGCGACGACGGCGCGCGTCTTCGAGCCGCCGCCGTCCACGCCGAGCGTGAGCGGCCGCGCGCCGGGCGGCGCTGCGGCGCGCAGCTTGACTGTCTCTCGCCTGATGCTCATCGGGGGCGGCGCGCCCGTGCGGCGCGGTAAAAATAGGGGTGCAATTGTAGCGGGCGTGTGAGTATAATCAAAACTAAAAGATTTTATTTCTGCAATAACCAACACTGATGTGGAGTCTTAACCGATGGAGATACGCCAACTGAGGGCCTTCGTCGCCATAGCCGAGACGCGCACGTTCACGAGCGCGGCGCGGCGCGTGCACTACACGCAGGCGGCGATAAGCATGCAGATAAAGCAGCTAGAGAAGGAGGTAGGCTCGCCGCTCTTCGTCAGGATGCCGCGCCGCGTGGTTCTGACCGAGGCGGGCGAGCGCCTGCTCGAGCGCGCGCAGGTCATCCTGCGCGAACACGACTCGGCGCTGGCGGAGCTGGCGGAGCTTGCCGGGGCGGGCCGCGGCCGGCTCAGAATTGGGAGCGCCTCAGCGATGGTGAGCGCAGACCCGCTCCCCAGCATCCTGAAGAAGCTGAAGAAGGCACACCCGCGCGCCGAGGTTTCCGTCTCCTCGGGGACGAGCGAGGGCCTCGTGAAGAAGATTCTGGCGGGCGAGCTCGACATGGCGTTCGTCTCGCTGCCCGTCGAGGCGCGCAACGTCGAGACGCAGGTCTTGAGCCGCGACCAGCTAGTGGCGATCGCCTCGCCGCGACACCCGCTCGCCGGGCAGCGCGTCATCAGCGCGTTCGCCCTCGCGAGCGAGCGGCTTATCCTGGGCGAGTGCGGCGGCAATACCCGCAGGCTCATTGACGAGTTCTTCGCGGAGGCCGGCGTAAAGCCGACGGTCGCGATGGAGCTGAGTCGGCAGGCCGCGATCAAGAACATGGTAGCGGCCGGGATGGGCGTGGGCATCGTGCCGCTCAGCACGGCGCGCGAGGACGTGGAGCGCGGGCGCCTCGTGCGCTGGTGGATAGAGGGCGCGCGCATCAACTGGGAGCTGGGCGTGGCGCGATTGAGCGGCGGCTACCTCTCGCCCGTCTGCCAGGACTTCCTAGAGCTTTGCCGCCAGCACTTCGCGGCCGAAGAGGCCGAAACGCCCGCGGCTCAGAAGCCCGCGAAGAAGCGGGCCAGAGGCAAGGCCAAAAAGGCGAAGGCCCGTTGAAGGCCGAAGGGCCGGCGCGGGAAGGAGGACGGGAGGCGCGCCGCTATAAAGTCGTCATTCGCGCGCCTGCTCTCAGGCAAGATAGCGCTTCATCAGCTCGTCCCAGCGGCCTTGCGCCTTGAGGATAAGCTCGCAGACTTCGCGCACGGCGCCGAAGCCGCCGGGCAGCCGCGTGACGTAGTCGGCCGCGGCCAGCGTGTCGGCGCTCGCGTCGGCGACGGCTATGCCGAGCGCGCAGCGGCGCATGAGCGGGATGTCGGTCACGTCGTCGCCCATGCAGGCCATCTCGTCGGGCCGGAGGTCGGATCCCGCCAGCAGCTCCTCGAAGGCTTCCGTCTTTTTCAGCCTCCCCTGCAGAACGTGTGTGACGCCGAGGTCGCGCGCCCTCCACTCGACCGCGCGCGAGGTGCGCCCCGTGATGATAGCCGTCCGCAGGCCCGCGCGGTGCAGCAGCACGAGGCCGTGGCCGTCGCGCGTGTGGAAGCTCTTCTGCTCGTCGCCGCCGTCGAGGAGCGTGATGCGGCCGTCCGTGAGGACGCCGTCACAGTCCATCAGCAGAAGC
>DASPKR010000461.1:0-2012 GCA_035627975.1 Pyrinomonadaceae bacterium
CGCGCCCGTCGCGATTCAGGCCGCGCCGCCGTCATGCCGCCGCGCGGCCTCGGCCACATAACGAGTTCATGCCCGCGAGAAACCAAAACGGCGCCTCGACGACGGCGCTCGCCTTCGTCACCTACGCGCTCGTGCCGTACCTCGGCATACTCTTCTGCCCCGGCGCGCTCCTGCTCGGCGCCGTCGGGCTCGTGCGCTCGTACCGCTCGCCGCACGCGGGCGGGCGCCGCGCCTCCGCGCTCGGCGTAGTGCTCGGCCTCCTAGTCCTCACGGCCCAGCTCGTGCTCTGGTGGGTGCTCTACAAGATGCCCGAGTGGTCGAGGCAGGCGATGTTTTAGCCGTCGGCTATCGGCAGTCAGCTAAAACGTTAAAGCGCAAGGCCCTGAATCTCAGCCGCGGGCAGCCGGGCTAAGCTGATTGCTGATAGCAGACGGCCGACCGCTGATGGCTCTATGACCAGGATTGCGAAGATCGTCAAGTCGAACTCCCACGTTGACTACGTGGGGCGCGTGATTGACAGGCTGGACGTTTCGGAGCCGCCCGAGCCGGGAGACTACGGCTTCGCGCAGTTCGTCTCAGTCCCCGTCGGCGATGGCGAGGAGGTCGTCGGCGTCGTCTATGACACGCAGCTCGCCAACCCGGACTACGGCAGCTTCGGGCCGCGTCTTTCGTCGCACTCGGAGCTGGCCGTCTTGAGCCCCGACTACCTGAACGAGCAGGGCGTGCTCTTGGGGATCCTCCTCCTCGGCTGGCGCGAGCGCGGCGAGGGCGGCGGCTGGGAGGGCCGGCACGGCGTCCCCCGCAGGGTGATACCCGTCGGGCAGGAGGTCTTCAAGCTGGGCGGCGAGGATGTCTTCGGCTTCCACAAGGGCGCGGACGGCGCGGTGCAGCTACACTACTTCTCGCAAGTGCTGGCGCACGCCGGGCCGTTCGCCGTGCCTCTCGTCGAGGCGATAATCGAGCAGTTGGAGCCGGCCTGCGACGCCTCCGAGCGGCAGCGCCTGTGCGTGCTCAAAAAGTCGCTCGTGTGGCAACGCACGCTCGGCGGTATGCGTCTGTAAATTCGTACAGGAACCCGTCCAGATAGGAAGGAACCGCCATGAAAAACTCACCGAGGCTCGGGCTCTCGCTCGCGGCCTTCGCCTTGCTCGCCGCCGCCTCGCCCTCGGCCCTCGCGCAACGGCCGCGCATCACAGACCCTAACGAGCCAGCCGCCAAGACGCCGACTGCCCAGGAGCAGCAGCAGCAGACCTCGAGCCTCCCGAAGCCGCCGGCCGCCCCGCCTACCGTCAAGGCTAAGTACGAGGGCGGCATGATCGGCTACAAGAAGTCGGACGGCACGCTCAACTTCGACGACGGCAACAAACGCCTGCTCTTCCGCGACAAGCAGGGGCGCGAGCTCTTCTCCATCCCCTACGACGTTATCCAGGCCGCCTGGCCCGACACCAAAGCGCGCAGGCCCACGGCCGCGACCGTCGCCAGCGCCATACCGCTGCCCTACGGCGTGAACATGGCCGCATGGTTCGTCAGGAAGAAGTACCGCTACCTGACGCTCCAGTACAGCGACCCCGACACGGGCGCCGCCGGCATCACGAGCTTCAAGCTCGGCACCAAGGAAATGCTCTCCTCCGTCCTGCACACGCTAGGGGAGAAGGCCGGCATGGTTCAGCGCGGCGAGGCCTTCGTCCGCCGCCGCGACCGCGCCAGCGGCAGCGGCACCGCCACCATCCCTTAACAGAAAAACCGGCGCGGCGGGGCTCAACCTCCCGCCGCGCCCCCGTAGCCGCTCTGCCCGCCTCCGGCCGCCTACGGCGCCTTCTTGCAGCCGGGGAACGGGTACTTCAATTCCACGTTGTAGAGGTCGGCTTCGGCCTGAAGCTCAAGGGCCGGCGTTTGCAGGGTGGCGTTCGACCTGTCAGTCTTCTTAATCTCGCTCTCGATCTTCGAGCAGTTCTCGAACTCGCCGAAGTAGGTGTACATCTCGCCGTAGAGCCGGCCCTTCCACCCCTTCA
>DASPKR010000462.1:0-7650 GCA_035627975.1 Pyrinomonadaceae bacterium
GAGCGCCGCCGGAACCCCGTCCCGCCCTTCATCACGTCGAAATTGCAGCAGGAGGCTTCGCGCAAGCTCGGCTTCCCCGTCAAGAAGACGATGATGGTGGCGCAGAAGCTCTACGAGGGCGTCGAGCTGGGCGCCGAGGGCTCGGTCGGCCTCATCACCTACATGCGCACGGACTCGACGCGCGTGTCGGAGGCGGCGCTCGCCGAAGCGCGCGACTTCATCTCGGCGCAGTACGGCGCGGCTTACCTGCCAGAGAAGGCCGTCCACTACCGCTCGAAGAAGGACGCGCAGGACGCGCACGAGGCCATACGCCCCACCGACGTTACGCGCACGCCCGACTCCGTCGCCCGCTACCTCGGCAAGGACGAGCTGCGGCTCTACCGGCTCATCTGGCAGCGCTTCGTCGCCTCGCAGATGAACCCGGCCGTCTTCGACCAGACGACGATTGACATAGAGGCCGGCCGTCTGCTGTTCCGCGCGACGGGCTCGGTTCTCAAGTTCGACGGCTTCCTTAAAGTTTACGAGGAGGGGCGCGACGAGAAGTCCGAGGAGGACGACGAGGCCGCGCGCAAGCTCCCGCTCGTCGAGCGCGGAGAGCATCTGAAGCTCAACGGCGTCACGCCCGAGCAGCACTTCACGGAGCCGCCGCCGCGCTACACGGAGGCCACGCTCGTCAAGGCGCTCGAAGAGAAGGGCATCGGCCGCCCCTCGACCTACGCGGCCATCATGACGACCATACTCGACCGCGAGTACGTCGAGAAGCTCGAAGGGCGCTTCCACCCGACCGCGCTAGGCGCGACCGTCAACGACCTCCTTGTAGAGGGCGGCTTCGACGACCTCTTCAACGAGTCCTACACGGCGCGCATGGAGGAGGAGCTAGACGAGATAGAGGAGGGCAAGCTCCACTGGACGGCCGCGCTCGCGGAGTTCTACGAGAAGTTCGCGCGCGACATAAAGGCGTTCGAGCAGTACGTCAAGGGCCGCAAGCGCGAGGCCATCCCGACCAGCGAGACGTGTGAGAACTGCGGCTCGCCCATGGTCATCAAGCTCGGCCGCTTCGGGCAGTTCCTCGCCTGCTCTAACTACCCCGAGTGCCGCACCACGCGCGAGGTCGCGAAGCCTCAGGCGGAAGGCGACGGCGCCTCCTCCGCGCAGGCGGGCTCGGCCGGCGGCGACGGCGCGGAGGCGGCCGAGGAGACGTGCGAGCTTTGCGGGAAGCCTATGGCGATGAAGCGCGGGCGCTTCGGCCCGTTCCTTGGGTGCACGGGCTACCCCGACTGCCGCAACATACGCCGCGTGAGCAAGAAGACGGGGCAGGCCGCCCCGGCGCCGGTGCCTCTGGAAGGCGAGACGTGCCCGCTGGACGGCGCCGGGCTCGTTCGCCGCCACGGCCCCTACGGTGAGTTCGTCTCCTGCGCGAACTACCCCGCGTGTAAGTACATCAAGCGCGAGACGACGGGGCTGATGTGCTCTCGGCCGGGCTGCCGCGGCGAGATTGTCGTCAAGAAGTCGAAGCGCGGCAAAGTCTTCTACGGGTGCTCCGAGTACCCGAAGTGCGACGTGGTCTATTGGGACAAGCCCGTGGCCGCCGTATGCCCTCAGTGCTCCGCGCCCTTCCTGTTAGAGAAGACGACGAGGAAGGGGACTGTGCGCTACTGCGCCCGCGCGGAGGAGTGCGGCTACCGCGACGACGCGGCGCAGCCCGCGCCCCCGCCGGCCGGCGCCCAGGCGCGGACGGCCGAGGGGGGGAAGCGCCCGGCCGCGAGGTGAGGCTTCGCGAACACTCTTAACGGATGCAGAAGGGCGCCGGCCGGGGTCGGCGCCTTTTTGATGCCCGCGCCCGGCGCCGGAAAAAGCTTTGCGCCCCGCCCCGCTTGCATTAATATCTGCGCGCTTTACCAAACCGTTCGCGAAAGGAACCTCACCATGGGACTCCAAGACGTACCGGCAGGCGGCGTTTCGTTCAAGGACTTGGCGGTAGATAGAGAGCTCGCCCGCGAAATTCAGATTCGGCTCAGGGACTTGGGGATACTCGACCCGCCGGTGGACGGCGACCTCGGCCCCGTGTCGCGCCTCGCGCTCAAGGTGTTCAGCAAGTTGGTGGGCGAGCCCTTCGACGAAGAGACGGTGAGCAAGCCCATCGCCAAGGCGCTCGTCGAGAACAGCTCCGCAAGCCTGCTGCCGGTGGAGCCGGGCGACGACTTCGCCGGCAAGATAATCAAGTACATGCAGCTCAAAGACTACTGGCTGGCGCGCGCGCCCAACTTCCTGAACATTGTGTACGTCGAGGGCGTGGACGAGGACGGCGCGCTCAACGACGACGCGCCCAACAAATGGAACGACCGCCGCCTCGTCATACAGATAAAGAACAAGAAGCCGGTCATCGTGGGCAACTGGGACGCGACGACCGAGCCGGGCCGCCACTTCGTCGTGACCCCCATGAACCCGAAGGGCGCGGCGCGCATCGCCTTCGGGCAGTACAAGTCCTGGCGCGTGGGCTTCCACAACGCGAGCAAGCCGTCGCGCCACGAGGCGCTCGTGCAGGTGGACGTCATCACCGTCCACCGCGACCTCAACAAGGACTTCAAGCGCACGGGCGACAAGACGGACGTGGGCAGCGGCTTCGCCGTCAACCAGCATAAGGGCTTCAACATGCCCGTCGGCGACATAGGCAAGGCGAGCGCCGGCTGCCTCGTGGGCCGCACAAACAAGGGCCACGAGGAGTTCATGGCGCTCGTGAAGACCGACCCGCGCTACAAGGAGGCGACCAAAGGTTACAAGTTCATGACTACGGTCATAGCCGGCGACGACCTCAAGAAGACAATCGGCTGAGCTGTCGCCGGTCGGCGCCGCGAAAGCGATGGGGGAGGGCCGCGCGGCCCTCCCCCATCGCTTTCGCGGCGCTTCTGTTTTGACGGCAGGGCACGTTAGTTAAATCCGCGGGGCGAATTTATAATGACGGCCGGCAGATGAAAACCCGCCTCCGGAGAGCCCAATCGAATGAACAGACTTAGCGCAGCCACGGCGCTGCTCGTCTTCGCGCTGCTCGCGCCCGCGCCGGCGATCCTCCGCGCGCAGCAGCCGCCCGCGCCCGCGCCGCAGGCGACGCCGACCCCGACGCCGCAGGCGACGCCTTCGCCGACGCCGTCGCCCACGCCCGACGTGGTCGAGCGCATAAAGGACGAGGGCCTTAACCGCTCGCAGGTGATGCAGACGCTCTCCTACCTGACGGACGTGATCGGCCCGCGCCTGACGGGCTCGCCGGCCCTTAAGCGCGCGAACAACTGGACGCGCGACAAGCTCGCGGAGTGGGGCCTCGCGAACGCGCGCCTCGAAGCCTGGGGGCCTTTCGGGCGCGGGTGGACTCTCAAGCGATTCTCGGCCGAAGTCGTCGCGCCGCAGGCGTTCCCGCTGCTCGCCTACCCGCGCGCGTGGTCGCCGGGCCTCGCGGCGCCGCTCACCTCGGAAGTCGTGCTCGTCGAGGCTTCAAACGAGGCCGAGCTTGAGAAGTACAAGGGGCAGCTACGCGGCAAGATTGTGCTCTCGGGGACGGTGCGCGAGCTGCGGCCGAAGTTCGACCCCGTGGCCTCGCGCCTGTCCGAGAAGGAGCTTTTAGACCTGGCGAACGCGCCCGACCCGGCGACCGTGCCGCGCCGGCAGCCGCGGCAACAGACGCCCGAGCAGATCGCGCAGCAGCGCTTCGGCGAGCGCCGGGATATGTTCTTCAAGGAGGAGGGCGCGGCGCTCCTCGTCGGCTCTAGCCCGGCGGGCGACGGCGGGATGCTACAGTTCGTGCAGTCGGCCACCGTGCCGCACCCGCCCGACACGCCGCGCGACAAGCGCATAAGCCCCTGGCACGTGAGCGCGCCCGAGGTGGTGCCGCAGATGGCTCTGTCTAACGACCACTTCAACCGGCTCGCGCGCATGATTCGGCAGGGCGAGCGCGTGACGATGAGCGTCAACCTCGAAGTCGAGTTCGACTCGAGCGACCCGATGAGCTACAACACCGTCGCCGAAATCCCCGGTACCGACTTGAAGGACGAGGTCGTCATGGTCGGCGCGCACCTCGACTCGTGGCACACGGCGACGGGCGCGACCGACAACGCCGCCGGGGTCGCAATAATGATGGAGGCCGTGAGGATTCTTAAGGCCCTCAATCTTCAGCCGCGCCGCACCGTCCGCATAGCCCTCTGGAGCGGCGAGGAGCAGGGGCTGCTCGGCTCGCGCGCGTACGTGCGCGACCACTTCGGCCCCGTGCCGACGCCTACGCCGCCGGCCGGAGCCGGCGCGACACAGCCGGACGCCGCCGCGGCCGCCGTCGCGCAGAAGACGGGCCAGACTCCGAAGAAGCGCGAGGCGCAGCAGAGGGCCGCCCAGACTCGCGCGACACCCGCGACGCCCGCGCCCGCGCCGACCCCCGCCGCGCCCGCGGGGCCGCAGCCGCCCGTCTTCAAGCCCGAGCACGCGAAGCTCAACGTCTATTTCAACGCCGACAGCGGCACGGGCGCCATTCGCGGCATATACCTTCAGGGCAACGAGGCCCTGCGGCCCATCTTCCGCCAGTGGCTGATGCCCTTCCGCGATTTCAAGATAGGTGACAGGAACTACTCGGCCTCGACCATCACGGTCGCGAACGCGGGCGGCTCCGACTTCCTCTCCTTCAACGCCGTCGGCCTCGTCGGCCTGGACTTCCTGCAGGACGAGATCGAGTACGGCACGCGCACGTGGCATTCGAGCCAGGACAACTACGACCGCGTCATCCCCGAGGACGTGAAGCAGGCCGCCGTCATCGTCGCCACCTTCGCCTACAACGCCGCCACGATGGAAGGGATGCTCCCCCGCAAGCCCTTCCGCCCGCCCGAGCAGTGAAGTGACTTGAAAGATAGAAGAAGGGTGACGGGAGGCGGCGTGCCTCCCGTCACCCTTCTTCTATCTTAGCTTCCGACTTGTCCGGCCGGGACGCTGGGCTGAAGCGGCGTGCTCTCTTCGTCGAAGAGGATGCCGGCGGCGGTCTCGTCGGGCAGGCGCTCCCACCCGTCGGGCGTGTGGGCGAAGGTCTCGGCGACGGAAGGGAGGAAGGCGCCTGCCTCCGGCTTCCAGACCCGCCGCTCGACCTGCACGTGCGGGTGGCGCACCCGTATGACGTTGAAGGAGTTCGACTCGCCTCGGCCGCGCGTGGATGTGGCCGTGCCTGCCTGCACGAAGAGCGCGGAGTGGCCGCGCGTCTTGTAGCGCACGGCCGTGCGGCCCGTGCTGCTCAGGTGCATGTGGCCCGCGAGCAAGAGGTCTGCGCCGCAGGCGGCGAGCGCCTCCATCGCCTCTGCGGCGCGGCCGACTATCTCGCGCACGTCATGCCCCTCGGGTAAATCAAAAGGGTGGTGCGTGACGACTACTTTAACCACTTCATCCGGCAGCGAGCAGAGCCGCTCGCGTATGCGGCCTATCTCTCGCGCCCCGACGCGCCCGTACTTCGTCGTCATCCCGTGCGCGGTGTTGACGCCCACGATGACCAACTCTTCGTCCCCGTAGAAGGGCTCGAGGTCGTCCGTTATGTATCGCCTGAACTTGCCGAGCGGGCTTAAGAACCGCTCCCAGAAGCGGTACATAGGAACGTCGTGGTTGCCGGGGACGACGACCTTCGCGCCGGGCAGCGAGCCTATGAAGGCGCGCGCCTCCATGAACTGCGAGGCCCGCGCGCGCTGTGTCAGGTCGCCCGAGACGGCGACGACCGCGGGGCCGAACACCCGGACGCTCTCCGCGAGCGGGCCCAGGAGCGACGGGTCAACGCGCCCGAAGTGCAGGTCGGAGAGGTGGACGAGCTTCTTCATAAAAAGTAAGACAGGCGGCGGTGACAGTTAAGAGCGGCGCCGCCGCCTGTCACCCGCCGCCTGTCGTTCACACACCGAGCCGGCTCTCCCGGCGCAGCCCGGCTTACACAGTGCCGGTGCCGCCCGTCGCGTAGGCCGCGGAGCCGGCCGCCGTCGTGC
Source organism: Pyrinomonadaceae bacterium (assembly GCA_035627975.1). Taxonomy (GTDB): domain Bacteria; phylum Acidobacteriota; class Blastocatellia; order Pyrinomonadales; family Pyrinomonadaceae; genus QHXN01. Next base: position 5,988 of record DASPKR010000462.1, read on the forward strand.
CGCCGCCCGCGCCCTCGCCGGCGGCGCCCGTCTGCGAAGGCTGGCTGCCCTGCTGCTGCCGCGCGCCGCCGCGCTGCCCGGACAGGTCAATGCCGATCATGTCCTTGAGCTTCGTAAGGAGCGCGGGGAGCACGACGTTCCTGGCCGTCTTGGAAAGCTCTTCGAGCGCGCGGTCGCCCAAAGTCGAGAGCTCGTCCTGGAGGCGGTCGTAAGCCTTCGTCCCCTTGAAGCGTTCGAGGAGGCTCGGCCCCCCCGGCTCTTGCTCCTCCTCGGCCGCCGTCTCGGCCTGCCCCGCCGGCCCGGACCAGCTAAGCCCCGCAGCCTGACGTGCCGTCGCCGCCTGATAGCCGCTGCTGTAGGACGGGCGCTGCGCAGGCCCAACGTCGCCCGACTCGCCCGCCTGCCCTGAGTCGAAGCCGTGCGCCTCCTGCCCGCCGAAGACTTCGGCCGCTTCCGTGTCGGCGTTCGTCTCGGGGCGCGAGGTGCGCTGGTATGCGCCGCCGCTGTGCGCCGCGCCGATGATGGGAGAGGCCGCGTAGGAGCGCTGCGGGCCGCCTTCCTTCATGCGGTCGAAGCCGCCCTCGATGCGGCGGAAAGCCGCGTCGGTCTCCGCGTCGAAGTCCTCGTCTTCTTCGCCCGGGTCCCCCTTGAACGCGCCGGCCACGCTGTAGCCGAGCAGTAGGCCCGCGCCGAACGCCCCGACGGTGAAGGGGACGGGGCGGCGGCGGTACTGCTCGCGCCAGTCGAGCGTGTCGCTGATGGATTCTTTAACCTGCTGGTACTGGTTCACCACTGTCTCCTTGATCTCCGTGACGGTCTGTGTGATGGACTCGCGCGCCTCGTCCATGCGGCGCTGAAGCTCCGCCTTCGTGGGGTCGGTGTCGTAGGACTGCTCGGGCGCGCGCGCCAGACCTAGATTTCGTTCTTCAGCCATTGCTTGTCCTTCCTTATCTCCTCGAGCGTGGTGGTCGGTGCCGGGTTGTACGAGGCGAGACGGTTCTTCATCACGACGACTACGACGGCGCCGATGACCATATAGACGGCGCCAGTGATGAGGAAGCCCCAGCCGTAGCTGGTCGGCGTGAACCTCTCGGAGACGGCGCCGGCCGCGTCGCTCGCGAACAGCGTCGAGATGAAGAAAGCTATCGCCACGTTGACGAGCGCGAAGCCTATGAGCGCCACCATCGCGCCTACGGCCGTCAGCGCGCCGTTGCGCGCGTAGAACGCCGCGTCCTCCTTTATCTCGACCTTCACAAGGCTGAGCTTCGTGTCAACGAGCCGCATCACGTCGTCGCCCAGCCGCCCGACCAGCGCCGGCAGGCTGTCTATGTCGGCCTGCTGCTGCTCGGTGCGCTCAGGCGCCGCGGCGGCCGCCCTCCTCTCGACTTCGGCCATCTCGCTCACCTCCCCCGGAACTCTAAGTTTCAGGTTTCAAGTTCCAGGTTCCAAGTGAAGAAGCCGTCTTCGACCCGGAACCTGGAACCGGGAACTCGGAACTTTCTTAACGCCGGCCGCCGCGTATGAGCAGGCCGAGGACGAAGCCCGCGGCCGCGGCGACGAGCAGCGCTTGGCCGGGGTTCTGCCGCGCGTACTGCTTGGCGTCGTCCGCCACCTGCGCGTAGTCAATGTTGCGCAGGTCTTGAATCTTCCCGCCCACGGCGCC
>DASPKR010000463.1:0-3676 GCA_035627975.1 Pyrinomonadaceae bacterium
CGCCGGCGCATCGGCCCGCCGCGCGGTCACGGCCGGCGGGATTAAAGTTGGCGAGAGGAGCAGCGCGAAGGCTGCGGCGGTGATGAAAGACGCTCTGCGTGAACCCTTCAAGTAAAAATTCTCCCTGTGCTGGTGCCTTCAGTAGCCGACCGGCTCGCCGAAGTTGCGGGGGTCGCTCGCGCCAAGGCGCACGCCCGTTCCCTCCTCGATCATTATGCCCTGCGCGTCGCCCATGTAGCGCGGCCGCGCCGTCAAGCGGTGGCCGCGCGCTTCGAGCGCCCGCCGCGTGTCGGCCGAAATGCCGTAGGGCTCATGGACGACCTCGTCGGGCAGCCACTGGTGGTGTATGCGAGGGGCGTCAATTGCCTGCTGTATGTTCATCTCGAAGTCAACAATGTTCGTGATGACTTGGAGAACCGTGTTGATGATGGTCGGGCCACCCGGCGAGCCCACGGCGAACCAGAGCGTGCCGTCCTTGCGCAGCACGAAGGTCGGCGTCATGGCCGAGAGCGGACGCTTGCGCGGGGCCACGGCGTTGCGCTCGCCCTGAATCAGCCCGTAAATGTTCGGCGTCCCCGGCTTCGCGGCGAAGTCGTCCATCTCGTTGTTCATCAGAATCCCCGTCCCGCGTATCACGACCTTCGAGCCGAAGCTGTCGTTCAAGGTGTAAGTGTTCGAGACGCAGTTGCCCTCGGCGTCAACGACCGTGAAGTGCGTTGTCTCCTCAGACTCCGCGCCCGCGGGCCGGCCGGCTCGCACCTCCGCGCTCGTCGAGGCGCGGTCGAGCTTGATACCGCGCCTCAGCCGCTCCGCGTACGACTTGTCAACGAGGCCGGCGACGGGAACGTCAACGAAGTCGGCGTCGCCCATGTACTCGGCGCGGTCCGCGAAGGCGCGCCGCATCGCCTCCGTCATAAGGTGGTAACGCTCGGACGACGACCAGCCCAGGCTTTTCAGGTCGAAGCCCTCGAGTATGTTTAGCATCTCGATTAGCACCGCCCCGCCGGAGGAGGGCGGGGGCATCGAGATGACCTCGAAGCCGCGATAGTTGCCGCGAACGGGCGAGCGTTCCTTCGCCACGTAGTTGCGCATGTCTTCGAGGGTGATGAGCCCGCGGTTGCGCCGCATGTCTTCTGCGACGAGGCGCGCCGTGCGCCCCTCGTAGAACTCGCGCGGGCCGCGGCGCTGTATGCGCGCGAAGGTCGCTGCCAGCTCAGGCTGACGCCACACGGCGCCCTCCTGCCAGAACCGCCCGTTGTTCTGATAGACCTTCTTCGTCTCGGGGTAGATGCCAAGCTCCTTGTTCGTGCGGAGCGAGCGCGCAAGCCCGTAGGGCAGCGGGAAGCCTTCGGCCGCGAGGCGCCGCGCAGGCTCGACTAGCTGCGCCCAGGTGAAACGCCCCGAGCCGTACTTCTTCAAGGCGAGATCCATCCCCGCGACCGTGCCGGGGACGCCCGACGCGCGGTAGCCGAGCGTCGAGGAGCCCTCGCCCTGAATCAGCTCGCCTCGGTCGTCCAGATAGACGTTCCTGTGCGCCGCGGCAGGCGCCATCTCGCGGTAGTCAATCGCGGTCGTGCGGCCGTCGCGCAGCCGTATCATCATGAAGCCGCCTCCGCCGAGGTTGCCGGCCGCCGGGTAGGTGACGGCGAGCGCGAAGGCGACGGCGACGGCCGCGTCAACGGCGTTGCCGCCGCGCCGGAGCACGTCCACGCCCGCCTGCGACGCGAGCTTGCTTGTGGACGCGACCATCCCGCGCCGCGCGCGCACGGGCTCGCGCGAGGCGGCCCGCGCCTGCGGCAGCGGCGCGATGAGGAAGGCGATGACGAGGAAGAGCCTAATTTGAAATTTGAAATTTAAAACCCGAGACCTCTTCATTCAGCCTCCCTTCCGCCAGCCAGGTTAAGCTCCATGTAGAGCGACCCCTCGACGGGGTTGAAGCGGTAGGGCTCTGTCTCGCGGAAGCCTAACGAGCGGTAGAGCGCAATCGCCTCGCGCATCGAGGGGAGCGTGTCGAGCAGCATCCTCTCGTAGCCGATTGAGCGCGCCTCGCCGATGACGGCCTCCGCGAGGGCGCGGCCCGCGCCCGTCCCGCGGAACTCGGGGCGGAGGTAGAGGCGCTTCATCTCGCAGGCGCCGTCGCCGAACTTTCTAAGGGCGACGCAGCCGGCCGCGCGGCCGTCAGCAATCGCGAGCAGCAGCCGGCCCGTAGGCGGCGCGTAGTCGCCGGGCAGCGAGTCGAGCTCCTGCCCGAAATTCTGGAAGCAAAGGTCAACGCCGGTCGCCGCCGCGTACTCTTTGAAGAGGCGCCGCGCCTCCTCAACCTGCTCGGGCGTCTCGGCCTTCGTCAGTTCCATCTCTTTTTGCGCCTAAAGGTTCGCGATGAGCGCCGCGAGCAGAGCGCCGCGAGGCGCGACGCGGTCGGCGAGGATGTGCTCGTGCTCGGCGTGCGCGCCGCCGCCGTCAACGCCGAGGCCGTCGAGGACTGCGGCGCCCGCCGCGGCCGCGAAGTTGCCGTCCGAAGCGCCGCCGACGCTCGCCTCGCCCAGCTCGAAATCAAGAACTTCGGCGATGCCGCGCGCGCGCTCGTAAAGTTCGGCCGCGGCCGGCGTGCGCTCTAGCGGCGGGCGGTTGGTGCCGCCGCTGACCTCGACTTGCGCCCGCTCGTCGAAGGGCGCCGATCCCCGAATCTCACGTTCGACCCGCCGCGCCTCTTCGGCGGTCGAGAAACGCACGTCAATCTCAGCCCGCGCCTCCGCAGGGACGACGTTCGAGTGCGTGCCTCCGGAGATGACGCCAACGCTCACGGTCGTCCCCTCCGACGGGTCGGCCAGCGAGTGCAGCCGCACGACCTGCCGCGCCAGCTCGAGCACGGCGCTCACGCCCTTCTCGGGCTCAAGGCCCGCGTGCGAGGCGCGGCCCCGCACCGTCATTGTGAAAAGCCCCGTCCCCTTGCGAGCGGTCTTCGCGCGACCGCCCGGCGCGGGCGGCTCGAGCACGAGCACGTGCTCGGCGCGTCGCGCCTCCTCCTCGACCAGCGCCCGCCCGCTGTAGCTCCCCGACTCCTCGTCGCACGTGAGCAGCAGCCGGACGGGACTGCGCGGCCGAAGGCCCAGCTCGCCGCACGCTCGCAGCGCTTCGAGGGCGACGGCGCACGCCGCTTTCATGTCGAAGATGCCGGGCGCGTAGATACGCCCTCCCTCCTCGCGCCACGGCCGGGCCGAGAGCGAGCCGCGCGGGTGAACGGTGTCCGTGTGGCCGAGTATGAGGAGCGTGCGCTCATCCTTCACGCCGTCGCAGAAGGCGGTCACTCTCAGGTGCTCGCCGTAGCCGTTCGCGGCCTCTACCCGCTCGACCGCGCCGACGTGCGGGACTGAGCGCGCGGCGCGCTCGACTGAACGGACGACCGCGCGGCTGCCTTCCCGGTCGCCCGAAGGCGACTCGGCCTCGCACAGCGCGCGCGTGAGCGCGAGCACGTCGCCGCGCCTGCGCGCGAAATATTCCAGCAGGCGCGCGGCTGTCTCTCTGTCGAAGGCAGCGGGCATCTTTTGCTTACGGTTTAAGTGTCACGGCCCGGCGGTGAAGACCTCTTTCCTCACCGTGAGCGATTCGACGCGGGGCAGGTTCACCTCGAAGCCAATGCCGGGGCCGCCGGGCGCGACTATCGTCCCGCGCGGCG
>DASPKR010000464.1:0-3280 GCA_035627975.1 Pyrinomonadaceae bacterium
GCGCCAGACCCCCGTCACAGAGATGGCGTGCGCCCCGGCGGGGCGGGCCAGCGAGCCTGATAACTCGTGGCGAATCACCGGGTTCACACGCGACTGTGATGCTCCCCCCGCCGCGCGTCGTTGCCCCGCCGCCGAAATTCGGCCTTATTTAACGCACCGAGAGCCTGACTCGGCGGATTCTACCATAGGCGGGCTCACCCGGTTGCGCCGAACCTACGCCCGCTGCCGGCGTAAGGCCGCCGAGGGCCGCAGGGGTTACTTTGGAGTCACCCCTTCGACGCGGCGCCGCCGAGGCTGCTGCGGACGATGACGCTGCGCGGGCTCGCGGGCAAGGCGAACGCGCCCGAGTGCTTGCCGCCGCCTGTGTTGGCGAGCGTCCCGATGAGCGCGCCCGTCGAGGTAACGTGGACGCTCAGGGTCGCCGAGGCGCTGGTGCTCGTCGCCGTGACGCGCAGCACTTTCCTGGAGACGGCGTACTCGGCGCGCGCGACCGAGACGGCGTCGGTATCGGTCGAGGCTGAGGGCGTAACGCTGAGCGCGGCCTTGCGGGTCGCGCCGCCGTAGGACGCCGAAATGGTGACGCCCGTCTTCGCCGCGACCGGGCGCGTCGTGACAGTGAAGGTGGCGCTGCTCTCTCCGGCCGGGACGACGACGCTCGAGGGCGCGTCGGCCGTCGCGTCGCTGCTCGCGAGGCTGACGGCGGCGCCGCCCGCGGGGGCCGGCGCCGAGAGCGTGACGGTGGCCTGCGAGGCGTTGCCGCCCGCCACGGCGCCGGGGGCGAGCGCGAGCGATGTGACCGCGGCCGCCTCTTGCTGGCCCACGTTGAAGGCGCCGTCGGAGGCGCTGTTCTGGAACCGTATGTCGCGCGCGACGACGCGCACGCGCACGGCCGAGAGGCCGCCGCCCGGCGGGAGGTGCCAGTCGTAGCTCCTTGCCGTCGCGGGCAGGTCGCGGGCGACCACGTGCCACGTGCGCCCGCCGTCGTAGGACGCCTGCACGTCGAACGAGTAGAGCGCCTCGTCGTCGGACGCGTCCCAGGTTATGGGCACGGTGCCGCCCGACGGGAAAGACTCTCCCGCGGCGGGCGTCAGGAGTTGTACTGTCGGCGGGACGAGGCCGAGGCGCGGGTCGTGACGGACGGAGAAGTAGCCGGGCGCGAAGAACCACTTCACGTCGTTCGAGTTGTTGTGCGCTCGGACGGCGAGTCGCGCGCGGTCGGTGCTGATCGCAGGGAGGCGCTGCGGGATGACCCCGCCGCGGCCGTTGACGTTGACTCCCTGCATCAACGCCCCGTCCGACTCGAAGATGATGAAGGGCTCGTAGATGGGGAAGTCGCTGACCGTGCCCGTCCATTTCACGTCCGGGATGTGCTCGCCCGCGTGGAAAGTCCTCCCCGAGAGGTCGGTCGTGATGGTGAGCTCGCCCGTGAGGCGGCCCGATGGGACGAGCAGGGGAGTCTGATCCCAGCCCTCCTGCCCGGCCGCGTCCACGGCGACGACGCGGAGGAACTGCGGCTCGTTGGTGACGGCGAACCCGACGCTCGGGACTGTCCACTCGAAGCTGCGCTGGTCGCCGGGGAGGTCGTCGGCCACGACCGTGAAACGGTCGGGGTAGTGGCCGGCTGGCGAGAACAGGATGCGGTGTTTGACGACCGCGTCGGTGTCGCGCGTCTCCCAGCGTATGACGTACCTTGCGCCGGGCTCGAGCAAGTACTCGGGCGGCCAATGCCCCGACCAGTTGAGGCCGGGCTCGACGAGGCGGACGACGGGCGGCGTGTTCTCTGCGTCGGGCGGCGCAGTCAGGAAGGGCGAGAACAGTATGCCGTAAGCGCCGGGGCCGACGATGGGGTCGCCCGTGCCGTTCGGGTTCTGCGGGTGGCGCGGCCCCGTGGGGCTCCCCCACCAGACGTTGCGCGCGTCCGAGCGGGAGCCGATCTCGAAGGCGTCTATGCCGACGGTATTGCGCTCGAACGAGTTGGGGTTCGACGGGTTGTTGAGCGAGAGCGTGCCGTGGTCGCTGACGCTGCCGCCGGTCGCGTTGGCGAGGAACCGCGTCTTGCCGAAGATAGTCCAGCCGAAGGTGTTGGCGTTGGCCCCGACCTCGTTGTTCTGGAAGTCGCAGTTCTGCAAGTAGAGCAGGTTGTCGGAGCTGATCGTGCCGAAGCGCGCGTCGCTCACGCGGCAGTATTCGAGGCGCGGGCCTTCGGTGGAGTTGCCGTAGAAGGCGAGCCCCTGCCAGACCTGGCCGGGCAGAGTGCTCTTGAAAGTTATGGGGGCTTCGGGCAGGCCGTCGGCTATGAGGCGGCGCGTCGAGCTGAGCACAAGCCCCGTGCCGGGGTCGCCCTCGACCGTCACGCCGGGGTAAATCGTCAGTTGCCCGCCGGGGAGGCTGCCGGAGCCATGAGTGAGGCGGTACGGGAGGCCCAGGTCAGGCCAGCGGCCGACGCCGGCGAAGCCGCCCGAGTTGACGTCCACGACGTTGTTCAGGTTCCCCGTCGTCGGCACGCGGCTCCCCGGCATGAGGCCGCCTTCGACCTCGACGGGGTACAGGTTGTTCTGTAAGACAACCGAGGGGCCTAGCAGGTAGCTGCCGCCCGAAAGCGACAACCCCGCGTCGCCGAAGATGCCGGAGGCGCTGACGCCGTCTATGTAGTGCGGCTGCGCAACGCTCGGCCCCTCTCGCACGACGCGCAGCGGCTGGCCCGTGAAGGTGTTGTTGGGCGCTGTCACGTCGGCGTAGCCGCGCAGGATGAGCGCGTAGGTGTCTATGAAGGTGTTGCCGCGCAGGCGGACGAGCGCGTCCGGCAGCGTCATGCTGCTCGAATCGAACGTGCAGCGTTCGAGGCGGATGAAGGGCGCCACGTCGGGCAGTTCGCGGCTGCCCAGACGGCCCGTCCCCGAGAAAGAGCAGTCGGAGAGGGCGACGTCCGACCCGTCCTCGACGAAGAACGGCATGCCGAAGTCAACGAACGAGGCGTTGACCGTGCCGTTGATGGTTTTGACGACGGGAGGGGAGACGGCCGAGCCGCTGAAGGAGACGCGCGCGGACGGCGAGCCCTGTATGTTGAGCGTGCCGTTGACGACCAATTGGCGCAGCGGGTCGAAGTCAACTCTGACGCCGGCCTCGACATTGACTGTGGAGCCGGGCGGGACGGCGATGTTCTCGCAGACCCTGTAGGGGCTGCGCTCGGCCTCCCACGTCACCGTCTGCCCCGCGCTAGGCACCGGCGGCAGGTTGCATGCGGGGGTGGGCGGCGCCCCCATGCTCAGAGTGTCTATCC
>DASPKR010000465.1:0-5008 GCA_035627975.1 Pyrinomonadaceae bacterium
GCCGTGAACCCGGGGTTCTTCCAAAGCATGCGCGCCGCGTAGCGCACGTCCTGCCAGAATGTGCTCATCTCTCCACCCCTCGGAAGAGAGGCTAGACGCTGGAGGCTAGATGCTGGTAAAAGCAGAACTGTTTTTAAATAGCATCTAGCACCCGGCGTCCGGCCTCTAGAGTTTGAACCCGCTCTCCTCGAGCTCCTCTTCGGCCCTCGGCTCGTGCGTCTCCTCGACGACCTGGCCGTCGAAGAGGTGGAAGGTGCGGTCGGCGTACTTGGCGTAGCGCGGGTCGTGCGTGACCATGCAGATGGTGGCGCCGCCGGCGTGCAGCTCTCGCAGGAGGTTCATGACGGCCTCGCCATTGGTGGAGTCGAGGTTGCCCGTCGGCTCGTCTGCGAGCAGGATGGAGGGGTTGCCGGCGACGGCGCGCGCGACCGCGACCCTCTGCTGCTGGCCGCCGGAGAGCTGCGAAGGGTAGTGCTTCATGCGGTGCGACATGCCGACCTTGAGGAGCGCCTCCTCGACGCGCCCGCGCCGCTCGGCCGAGGTCATGTCGCGGTAGGTCAGGGGCAGTTCGACGTTCTCATAGACATTCAAGTCGCCGATGAGGTTGAACGCCTGGAAGATGAAGCCTATTTCGCGGTTGCGTATGCGCGCGCGCTCCGAGAGCGAGAGGTTGGCTACGGGCGTGCCGTTGAGGACGTACTCGCCCTCGGACGGCGAGTCGAGCAGGCCGAGTATCGAGAGCAGCGTTGACTTGCCGCAGCCCGACGGGCCGGCTATCGAGACGTACTGCCCCTTCTCGATTTCGAGGTGGATGCCTGAGAGCGCGTGCGTCTCGACCTCGTCCGTGTAGAAGACCTTCTTCACGCCGTCAAGCCGCACTAGGGGCTCGGTTGATGCGCTCATCTGTGTTCCTTTCGTGGCTAAGAGTTACCGTCAGTCCAGACGCAGGCGGTCAACGCCGTCCCACTGCTGAGTGTCGGAGAGAATGACCGTGTCGCCTTCGCTCAGGCCCTCGAGAATCTCGACGGTGTTGACGGAGGCGCGGCCCAAACGCACGGGGACGCGCACGGCTTCGCGCCCGTCCGCGCTCAGGCGGAAGAGCGTGACGGAGGACTGCGCCCCGCCCGACGCGGGCCTCGACGTGTAGAGCACGTTGTCTAAACGTTCGAGCTCGATGGTGCCGTCAACGCTCAGGTCGGGGCGCGCGCCCGCGGGCAGGCCCCCTTCGAGACGAACGTCAACGAGCACGGTGCCGTTCTGCACCGCCGGGTCTATGCGCGCCACGGTGCCGGGGACGACTCCCGCGCCGCGCGTGTCAACGTCGGCGCGCTGGCCGAGGCTCACGTCCTTCGCCTGCGTCTCGGGGATTTGCAGCACGGCCTTCAGGCTCGAAGGGTCTGCGACGCGCGCGATGTTCGTCCCCGGCGTTATCTGCTGGCCGACCTCTACGGTCACCTGCTGCAACACGCCGTTCGTCCCGGCGCGAACCAGGAGCGAGGCGACCTGCTCCCGGTTCAAACGAAGCTGCGCGCGCAACTGTTCAATGCGCGCCTGCTGCGCGGCCACCTGCGCGGCAGTTGACTCCTGCGCGGAGCCCGCGCGCTTGCGCTCGATCTCGAGCCGGTTCGCAAGCTGCTCGACCCTCACGCGCGAGATGCGCAAAGTGATGGCCGGCACCAGGCCTTCTTTGGCAAGCTCCTCGTCGGTGTCGAACTGAATCTTGGCCTGCTTGTACTCGGACTCTATCTGCGCGGTCGCGGCCTGCTGGCTCATGCGCTCGCTTTCGAGTCGCGCGCGAAGGTTGTTGAGGTCGGCCTCGGCCGACTTTATCCGGTACTCAACGTCCACGGCCGACTGCCTCAGCTCCGGGTTGGAGAGCTCAACGAGTACGGAGCCGGCCGAGACCTGCTCGCCAGGCTTTGCGAATATCTGCTCGACGCGCCCCTCGACGGGCGCGGCCACCTGGCGAATCTCCTCGGGGACGAGCGTGCCTATGCCGCGCACCTGCCGGAGCATCTGCCCGCGCTTGACCTGCCCCGTGTAGAGGGTGGAGCGCGCGACGCTCGGCGCGGCCGGCTTCAGGCGCGACAGCCCGTAGGTAATGAGCACGGCCGCGAGCACACAGGCGGAGGCGTAGAGGGCGAGCCTCAATCGGCGCTTGTTCTTCTGGGTGGGGCGTTTTACGTCCATAGCGTGCGAGGGGTCACTCCGTTTCTGATTCCGCCCGGGCGACTAGACAACCCCCGTACCACGAGCCCAAGCGCCAGAGAATGGGTGTTTTCAAAGGCCGGGGCCGTGCGCGGGCCGGGGCGGGGGCCGCGCGGCGTGCCCGTTTCCGAAAACCCCAGTCCCAAAATCGAAAATCGGCGCCCTCGCGAATTGACGAAACCCGGCGGGGGCGGCGGGCCGTATTAGAAGCTGTTTGTTCGGCCGGCGGCGGGTGCGCGAAGAGCGCCCCACTTCCCCAGCTCCGACTACGACGGAGGGCGCTCATGCAGTGGCTATACCTCGCGACAGCCGTGCTCGGCGCGGTGCTGCCGCTCTCGTTTCTGTTCCCCTTCCTCGCGGCGCACGGGCCCGACTTGCCGCTCCTCTTCCGGCAGCTCTTCCAGAACAACGTCTCTTCCTTCTTCGGCGTGGACGTGATCGTCTCGGCAGCGGTCGTCGCCCTCTTCGTCTATTCCGAGGGGCGCATGCGCCGCATGCGCCGCCTCTGGGTTTACATCGCCTGCCTGCTTCTGGTCGGCGTGTCGTTTGCGCTCCCGCTCTTCCTCTTCGCGCGCGAGCGCAGTATTGAAGCGGAGGCGAGCGCGCGTTGAGGCGGGTGCTGGTCATAGGCTCGGGCGGGGCGGGCAAGTCCACGCTCTCCGCGCGGCTGGGCGAGGCGCTCGGCCTCGAAGTCCTGCACCTGGACGCTCACCACTGGCGGGCGGGCTGGACTGAGCCGCCGAAGGAGGAGTGGCAGAGGATAGTCGCCGGCCTCATCGAGCGCGACTCGTGGGTGATGGACGGTAACTACAGCGGGACTCTGGAGATGAGGATGGAGGCGTGCGACACGGTCGTCTTCCTCGACCTGCCGCGCACGCTCTGCCTCTGGCGCGTGATAAAGAGGCTGCTGACCTACCGCGGCCGCCCGCGCCCCGACATGGCCGAGGGCTGCGGCGAGAAGCTCGACCTGAAGTTCCTGCGCTGGGTCTGGGATTACCCGGAGAGGACTCGGCCCGTGGTGCTGGAGCTGATCGGGGCTCACGGGCGCGACAAGAAGATTTTCCACCTGCGCTCGCGCGCAGAGGTCGCGGAGTTTCTCCGCGAAGTCGGCGGGGCTTAACTCACGGCCTCCCTGATAACTTCGACCAGCCCGCGCACGTCCTCCTCGGTCGTGTCGAAGGAGGTCATCAGTCGCACCTCCGAGGTCTCCTCGTTCCAGACGTAGAAGAAGAAGCGCGACTGGACGGCGGCGACGCGCTCGCGCGGGAGCGTGCAGAAGACTGCGTTGGACTCGACGGGCTGCGTGATTCGGATTCGCGGTATGCGCTCGAGCTCCGAGGCGAGCGCCCGCGCCATCCGGTTTGCGTGCGCGGCCGTCTCCAACCAGAGGCCGTCGGCCAGCAGCGCGTTGAACTGCGCGGCGACGAAGCGCATCTTCGAGGGGAGCTGCGCACCCTGCTTGCGCACGAACTCGAAGCCGCGCGCAAGCTCGGGCCGGAGGAAGACGACGGCCTCGCCGTAGAGCATCCCGTTCTTCGTCCCGCCGAACGAAAGCGCGTCCACGCCCGCCGTCAACTCCCCGAGCGGAACGCCCAGGTGCGCGGCGGCGTTCGCTATCCTCGCGCCGTCAACGTGGAGCAGCAGCCCGCGGGCGCGGGCGAGCCCGGCTAGGCGTCCCATCTCTTCGACGGTGTAAACGGTGCCAAGCTCGGTCGGCTGCGAGACGGAGACGACGCGCGGCTGCACGTGGTGCTGGTCGCCCACGCGCCCGAGCAGCGGCTCGACAAGCGCGGGCGTGAGCTTGCCGTCGGGCGTCGGAACGTCGAGGAGCTTGCAGCCCGTGAACTTCTCTGGCGCGCCACACTCGTCAACGTTTATGTGCGCGGTCGCGGCGCACACGACGGCCTCGTGCGGCCGAGTCATGGCTTGGAGGGCGAGGGCGTTCGCGCCCGTCCCGCCGAAGACGAAAAAGACCTCGGCCGAGTCGCCGAAGAGCGCGCGGAACTTACGTTTGGCCTCCTCTGTGAACGGGTCGTCGCCGTATGCGACGACGTGGCCGGCGGCGTTCGCGGACGCCACGGCCTCCATCACGCGCGGGTGCGCGCCCGCGTTGTTGTCGCTCGCAAATCCCCTCTTCGGTCTCATGGCGATCTAGCGGGAGGGGACGGGCAGGCCGCCCGCCTCCAAGACCTTCGGCCTCTCGTTGGCGGGCAGGCGCGCGTAAAGCTCCGTGAAGGCCGCGTTCGTCCAGCCGAAGCCTATCTCATTCGACGTGTAGCCGAAGCGGAGCCCCGCGCCGAGCGTGGACGTGCGCCGCTCGACGTCGTACTTCTCGACGATGGTGTTGTGCTCGACGAACTCCTTGAGCACGAGCGAGAGGAAGTTGACCGAGACGCGCTCGGCCTCCGCGCGGAAGCCGTAGCGGCGCAGGCCCTCAACCGCGATGAGCTGCATCGGCGCCCAGCCGTAGGGAGCGTCCCACTGGCTGCCGGAGCGGTTCGTGCTCGTCTGCAAGCCGCCCGCGCGCTCGAACAGGCGGAGGTTGGAGACGACGCGCGCCGCCTGCCCCTCCGTCGCGACGCCGGCCCACAGAGGGTAGAGGGTCGTCACGAACGGGTAGCGCCTGACCTCCCGCGAGATGAAGTTGTAGTCGTAGTAGAGTCCGTCGCGCTCGTCCCACATCAGACGGTTGACGCGCTCGCGCCTCTCCGAAGCGCGGCGCTCCCACGCGCGCGCGGCGCGCGCGCGGCCGAGCGTGCGCATGATGCGGGCCGCGTCGCGCTCGTAGACGTAGAGCAGC
>DASPKR010000466.1:0-2237 GCA_035627975.1 Pyrinomonadaceae bacterium
TCGCTCATCATGCTCGACATAGACCACTTCAAGGGCGTCAACGACACTTACGGCCACGACGCGGGCGACGTGGCGCTCAGGCTGATAGCGGGCGCGCTGCGCGAGGAGGTGCGCGGCGTGGACACGGCCGCGCGCTACGGCGGCGAGGAGTTCGCCGTCATCCTGCCGCAGGCCGGCCCCGAGGGCGCGCTAGTCGTCGCCGAGCGCCTACGCGCCCGCATTGAGAGCACGCAAATCCCCGGCGTCGGCCACGTCACGGCCTCGCTCGGCGTCGCGACCTTCCCCATCCACGCCAGCTCGCGCGACCTGCTGGTTACGACCGCCGACCGCGCTCTCTACCAGGCTAAGCACACCGGCCGCAACCGCGTCAGCTCGCCACGAGACCTCCCGCCCGAAGAGCTGCTCGAAGCCACGGCGCCGCACGCCCCCGAAGCCGCCGACGCGCCGGGCCGCCGGCCTGCGCCGGGCGAGGCCGACGACGCCGCGCCTGACGCGCGGCCCGAGGCCCAAGAAGTCATCTTCCCCCTGAACATCTAGGGCTCCGCCCACCCGCTTCACATCCTCCGGCGGCCGCGTTTGGCTTTACGACGGGAATCGCGCATCATAGGCGTCGCCCGTTTCGTAAAGCTCGGCATGGACGACCTCCGTAAATTCTTCCGCTACTTCCGGCCGTACAGGGGCTCGCTCGCCGCGGGCGTCCTCTGCATATTCGCGTCGGTCGTCATAGGGCTGCTCGTCCCCGTGCTGGTGGGCCGCGCGGTTGACGACCTCGGCTCGGGCGTCACGTGGGCGAAGATAACGCGCTACGCGCTCCTCATACTCGCCGTGAGCGCCGTGAGCGGCGCCTTCCTCTTCCTACAGCGTCGCATACTCATAGGCATGTCGCGCCACGTCGAGTACGACCTGCGCCAGGACTTCTACGCGCACTTGCAGCGGCAGCCGCTCTCCTTCTTCCACGCGAACCGCACGGGAGACCTCATGGCGCGCGCGACGAACGACCTGGCGGCAGTGCGGCAGTTGGCCGGGCCGATGATCATGTACACGCTCCAGACCGTCTTCGTCGTGGTCATCATCCTTCCGCTCATGCTGAGGATAAGCGTGCGCCTCACGCTTTTGCTGATGGTGACGATGCCGCTCGTCTCGCTCACGGTGAAGTACTTCGGGCAGCAGGTTCACGTCCGGTTCGAGAAGATACAGGACTTCTTCGCGCAGATGTCGGCGCGGGCGCAGGAGAACTTCTCGGGCGTGAGGGTCGTGCGCGCCTACGCGCAGGAGGGCGCCGAGATAGCCGTCTTCAACTCGCTCAACCGCGAGTACGCCGAGCGCAACCTTCAGCTCGTCCGCATCTCGGCCGTGATGCGCCCGCTGCTCACCTTCGTCATCGGCACCGGCTACGTGCTCATCATCTGGTACGGCGGCATGCTCGCCGTGCGCGGCACGATTTCGACGGGGCAGGTCGTCGAGTTCCTGCTCTACCTGACGCGGCTCATCTGGCCGCTCATCGCGCTCGGCTACGTCGTCAACCTCTACCAGCGCGGCACGGCGAGCCTCAAGCGCATGAACGCCGTCTTCGCCGTGAGCCCCTCTATCGCGGACGCGCCCGGCGTCAAGGAGCAGCCGCCCGTGCGCGGCGAGATCGAGTTCCGCGACCTCACCTTCGCATACGGCGAGCACTCCCCGCCGGTGCTCAAAGACATAAACCTCCGCATAGAGGCGGGGCAGACCGTCGCCTTCGTCGGCCGGACGGGCTCGGGCAAGTCAACGCTCGTCAACCTGATACCGCGCGTCGTGGACGCGCCGCCCGGCACTGTCTTCGTGGACGGCGTTTCGGTGCGCGACTACCCGCTCGCGCAACTGCGCGCCTCGATAGGCTACGTGCCGCAGGAGACTTTCCTCTTCAGCGACACGCTGGCCGAGAACGTAGCCTTCGGCGTCGGGGGCGCGGGCCGCGCCGACATCGAGTGGGCCGCCGAGATAGCCGGCCTCTCCGACGACGTGCGCTCGTTCCCCGACGGCTTCGACACGCTCGTCGGCGAGCGCGGCATAACGCTCTCGGGCGGGCAGAAGCAGCGCGCGGCAATCGCCCGCGCAGTCCTCCGCCAGCCCAAGATTCTCATACTCGACGACGCGCTCTCCTCCGTTGACACCTACACGGAGGAGAAGATACTCGCCCGGCTGCGCGGCGTGATGCGCGAGCGGACGAGCATAATCGTCTCGCACCGCATCTCGACCGTGCG
>DASPKR010000467.1:0-4584 GCA_035627975.1 Pyrinomonadaceae bacterium
GCATGGCGGCAAACATAGCCGTTGACTACCTGCTCGGCGCAGTCCCCGTCCTGGGCGACTTCTTCGACGTGGCGTGGAAGTCGAACCAGATGAACGTCGAGCTGATACGGCGCCGCGCGGCCGTCGAGCCCGGCGAGGCCAAGCGGGGCCGCGCCGCCGACTGGCTCTTCCTCGCCGTCATCGTGATGGGGCTGCTAGCCCTGCTCGCCGGCTCAATCGCAGTAAGCCTCTGGCTGCTCGCCAAACTCTTCGGCGGCCTCGGCTCGCTGTTCTAGACGAGTAGGATTAAAGCAGAGGGCGCGGAGAGGATTAACTCTTCTCCGCGCCCTCCGCGCTCAAAACCGCCTCTCGCGCCCTTCAGCTTTGCGCGGCGGCCTCCTTCTCCTTGGCGCCGGCCGCGTTGAAGGCCGTGAGCACGCGCTCGAGCGTGGGCTCGACCATGCTCAGGCCGCGCTCGCCCGCGGCGAAGCAGCGCAGCTTCCCCTCGGCGTCGAAAAGGTAGTACGCGGGGACGAACCCCTGCTCGTTCTTGAAGGCGTCGCGCAGCGCGTGCTGGTTGTCAACGGCGCACGGCTCGGTGATGTTGTAGGTGGCGACCGCCTCGCGCACGGCCTCAACGTCGGTGTCGGCCTCGTAGCGCGGCATGTGGACGGCGACGACTCTCAGGCCCTCGGCCGCACGGCCGTCACGCCACTCGGCCACGCGCGGCATGTTCTCCTTGCACAGCCCGCAGCTCACAGACCAGAAGTGGACGAGCGTCGGCCGGCCCTTCACCTCCACGGCGGCGCGCGCCGCCGTCGCGTTGAACCACTCGGTCGCCCCGTCGAAGGGCGGCATCTCCGTCCCGATCCTCATCGGCATGATAAGTACCTCAAAAAGGTCTCGGGCGCCGGGAAAGAGGTTATCTTCCCGGCGCCCGTCGCCCGTTCTTCAGACCTTGAGCGTCTCCTGGCCGGGCCGCCACTCGGCCTGGCAGAGGCCGCCGGTCTGCAAAGCCTGTATGACGCGTATGGTCTCCTCGGCCGAGCGGCCGACGTTCAGGTCGTGTATGACGGCGTAGCGCAGGATGCCCTCGGGGTCAATGACGAAGAGGCCGCGCAGGGCGATGCCCTTCTCCTCGATGAGCACGCCGTAGTCGCGCGACACCTGCTTCGTGATGTCGGAGGCGAGCGGGTAGCGCAGGCCCTCCACCCCGTTCTGCCCGCGCGGCGTGCGCAGCCACGCGCGGTGCGAGTGGACGGAGTCGGTCGAGACGCCGATGACCTCGGCCCCTATGCCGCGGAAGTCCTCGATGCGGTCGCTGAATGTCGTCAGCTCGGTCGGGCAGACGAAGGTGAAGTCGAGCGGGTAGAAGAGCAGCACGACCCACTTGCCGCGGTAGTCGGATAGCTTCACGTTCTCGTTCAGCTTCTCGATGTTTTTAGTCGAGGGCATGTCGAAGTCCGGCGCCGGCTTGCCCACCATTGATTCTGCCATCTCTTACGATTCCTCCGTTGATGAAGTGAAGTTAGAAAACCCTTTGTCAGACAGCCCGTCAGACGCCCGGCTTCTGGCAGTCGGGGCACAAGCCAACGAGCGTCAACTGTATGGACTCCGGCTTGAAGCGCGAGCGGCGCGCGGCCGCGCGCATAAGCTGCGGGGTCTCCTCCAGGTCGAAGTCCACGAGGCGGCCGCAGCGCGAGCAGAGGGCGTGGTCGTGGCGGCCGGTCTCGCGGTCGTAGCGGCTCGACCCCTTGCCGAAGTTGATCTCCCGCACGAGGCCCGCCCCCTTCAAATACTTGAGCGAGTTATAGACGGTGGCGAAGCTGATCGAGGGCAGCCGACGCCGCGCCGCCTCGTAAATCTCGTTGGCCGTCAGGTGCTCGCAGGAGCCCTCGACGACCTCGAGCACGGCTCGGCGCTGGGGCGTCAACACACGCCCGCCGCCCCCGCCGCCCTGATCTCCTCTGCCCGCCGCCATGAATTGTCTTCCGGTTGAAAGTGGAATTAGAATAATTCTAGATCGCGCGGCTGTCAAGCGCCCGCCGGGGCGGGCGCTTTAGAGCTTCGGGTGACGCTCGACGAAGTCGAGGAGGGCGGCGACGTAGTCGGGGAAGCGGGGGCAGCGGACGCCGTGCGGGGCGAGCAACTGCGAGGCGATAGTCGTGTCGTAGGTCTGTCTGAGGAAGAAGTAGGGGACGCCGACGCGCGGCAGGCCAGTGAAGGCTTCTGAGGGCGGGAGCTTGAGCGAGGCGCGCACGAGGGGCGCGGGGACGGTGAAGAGCGAATCGCGGCCCGCCAGGTTGCGCGCGATTGTGTCGAACAGCTCGCGCGTGGTAAGCGGCTCGGGGTCTGCGAGCTGGACGGTGGCGCCCGCGGCCGCGTCGTCGCGCGCGAGCGCGGCCATCGCCTCCACGACGAAGTCAACGGGGACGACGTTGAGGCGCACGTCGTCGTTGCCGATGTTCGCGAGCGACAGCGGCCCCGGCCACATGCGCAGGTAGTTTATGAGGTAATAGACGCCGTCGTACTTCGCCGTCTCGCCCGTGCGCGAGTCGCCGCAGACGACCGAAGGCCGGTGTATCGTGACGGGAAGCTCCCCCTTGAGCGCGTCAACCTCGACTTCGGCCAGATACTTCGTCTCCTCGTAGTGGTTGCGGAAGCCCGCCGCGTGGCGCAGCTCCGTCTCGAGTATGACCCCGGTGCGCATCCCCGCGACGTAGCAGGTCGAGACGTAGTGGTAGCGCCGCAGCGACGTGAGCGTGCGGGCGAAGTGGTTGACGTTGCGCGTGCCCCCGACGTTGACGCGCTCGGCCAGCCCGCGCTCGACGCCGAGGTCATAGACGGCGGCGAGGTGGAAAACGACCGTGGCCTCGCGCCTCGCGGCCTCCGAATCCGCGGCCGACATCCCGAGCCCCTCGCGCGTGATGTCGCCCTCAATGATGCGGAAGCCATCGGCGGGCGCTCCCGTCCTCTCCGTTATCCGCGCGACATCGGCGCGCGCCCGCTCTGCGAAGGCAGGCTGCACGAGCAACAGGAAGCGCGCGCCGTCCCGCGCCAGTCGCTCGACGAGCCGGCCGGCGATGAAGCCGGGGAAGCCCGTGAGGAAAACTGTCTCCGCGGACGCCATCCTTAATCGGGCGCGTTGCCCTCCTCGATCTTTTCCTTGCGCCTGCGCACGACCCACCTGCCGCCCACCCTCTTCCTCGTCGTCACGACCACGAAGCCTTCGCCCCCGCCGCCCTCGAGCGTCGCGTCCTCGACGACCTTCTCCACGAGGACGGGCCGGCTGTTCACCACCGCGTACTTCTCCGTCGCGTGGTAGCAGCAGCCGGACTTCGAGTGCGCCACGAGCCGTTTCGTCTTCGGGTCGGGGAAGAAGAGGCCGAGGTACGGCGCCTCGGTGAGCCTCGAAAGCCTCCTGCTCTCCGCGAACCTCTTCGCCCGCCTGTCGAAAAGGAAGACGGTGTAGGAGGGGCCGCCGTAGCCGCCCTCCCTCCCGTTGCAGACGGCGAAGTCCTGCCTGCCGTCGAAGTTGAAGTCGTCGAAGACGAAGCTGTACTCCTCCTCGTAGAGCCGGCGCGGCGCGGCTTCAGTCTCGGCGTCGTAGGCCAGCGACTCCTCATAGACTTCTATGTTCGGCAGGTTTATCACCTGGAAAGGGGAGCGCGCCCCCTTCCTGTGGATTCGGATTTGCGCCTTCCGACTGAACGCCTCCGGGAGATCGGCGCGGGCCGCGCCGGGGCGCGTGTCTTCGACGCGCACAGTCATGTCGTACTCGGCCGAGCCCCGCCGAACCTCAAACGTCCTCTGCGCGGCCGCGGCGTGGGCGGCGAGCAGGAGGAGCGACGCCGCCGAGAGAAGTCTGCGCGGTGCCGCAGCGTGCAGAGCGAAACCCATAAGACTTTTTAACCTCCCGACACGAGCTCGACGAGCGTGCGGACGCCAGCCCCGGTCGCGCCCTTCGGGGCGTGGGGCTGAGCCTCTTCGAGCCAGGCCGTGCCGGCGATGTCGAGGTGGGCCCAAGGGGTTCCGCCCGCGAACTTGCTGAGGAGGAGGGCGGCTGCGACGGCGTCGGGCTTGCCGCCGTAGTTCTTGAAGTCTGCGATGGGGCTCTCGATCTTCTTTTTGTAGTCGTCGGAGACGGGCATGCGCCAGACGGGCTCGCCCGCGCGGGCGGCGGCGGCCTCGACGCGCGAGGCCCACTCGTCGTCGTTCGCAAACAGCCCGGCGCGGTGAGTGCCGAGCGCGATGATGATGGAGCCGGTCAGCGTCGCGAGGTCAACTATGCGCGAGGCGCCGAGCGACTTCGCGTAGGCGATGCCGTCGGCGAGCACCAGACGCCCTTCGGCGTCAGTGTCCACGACCTCTATCGTGTAGCCGGCGAGCGTGCGCACAACGTCGCCGGGCTTTATCGAGTTGCCCGAGGGCATGTTCTCTGCCGCGGGGACGACGGCCGCGAGCCGGCGGTTCGGTTTGAGCTGCGCCAGCGCGCGCAACGCCCCGAGCGCGGCGGCGCCGCCCGCCATGTCGGACTTCATCTCGTACATGTCGAGGCCGTGCTTGATGGAGATGCCGCCCGTGTCGAAGGTGATGCCCTTGCCG
>DASPKR010000468.1:0-2132 GCA_035627975.1 Pyrinomonadaceae bacterium
AAGAAATCAATCTCCTTGAAGGCGTAGCCGCGCAGGAAAATCTCGCGCCGGGCGGTGTCCGGCCCAATGTCGCGGTCGCGGTTCCCGCCCCCGCCGCAGGCGAGAAGGCAGAAGCCGGAAAGCAGAAAGCAGAAAGCAGAAAGCAGTAGAAACCCTCTCTTCCTTCTATCTTCCGTCTTCCGTCCTCCGCCTTCTGCCTTTTTCATAACCCACGCTCGGCCAGTTCTATCGCGTCGAGGAGCGCACGCGCTTTGTTGACCGTCTCCTCGTACTCGCGCTCGGGCGCGGAGTCGGCGACTATCCCGGCGCCGGCCTGAACCTCCGCCGTAGAGTTTCGCAGGACGATGGTGCGTATTGCAATGCACGAGTCGAGGTTATCAGCGTAGTCTGCGTATAGCACGGCCCCCGCGTAGATGCCGCGCGCCTGGGGCTCGAGGCCCGCGACTATCTGCATGGCGCGAACTTTCGGGGCGCCCGTGACGGTGCCTGCCGGGAAGCACGCGGCGAGCGCGTCGAAGCGGTCGAGGCCGTCGCGCAGGCGCGCGCGCAGGTGAGTGACTAAGTGCTGGACGTGTGAGTAGCGCTCGACCGTCATCAACTCGCCGACCTCGACGGAGCCGAAGTCGGCGACACGGCCGAGGTCGTTGCGGCCGAGGTCAACGAGCATCGTGTGCTCGGCCACCTCCTTCTCGTCGGCGCGAAGCTCTTCGCCGAGCAGCCAGTCTTCGGTCTCGGTCACGCCGCGACGCCGCGTGCCGGCGATGGGCCTGTAGTCTAGCCGCTGCCCGCGGCAGCGCACGAGCATCTCCGGCGAGGCGCCGACGACCGCCTCGCCGCCGAGCCGCAAGAAGTACATGTACGGCGAAGGGTTCGTCGCCCTGAGCGCGCGGTAAATCTGTAGCGGCTCGACGGCGACGCGCTTCGTGAAGCGCTGCGACAGCACGGCCTGGTAGCAGTCGCCGGCCGCGATGTGCTCCTTGACGCGGCGCACGCCCCCCTCGAAATCGCCGCGCGCCCAGTTCGACGAGAATGGGCCCGCGACTTCAGGCGTTGACGACGGCGGCACCGTCGTCAACGGAGCGGCAGGCCCGTTGAGCAACCGCTCTATCCTCGCAGTCTCCTCGGCCGCGGCCTCGTAAAGGCTTTTGAGGCGCGCGCTGTCGCCGCCCGCCTCGTCCGTCATCACGACCGAGGTTATCTCGATCTGCTGGCGCGCGCGGTCGAAGGCGAGCACCGTGCGGAAGAGCATGAAGACGGCGTCGTCGCCGTCGGGCGCGGGATTGAGGTCGGCGGCGAGCTTCGGCTCGAACCAGCGCGCGGCGTCGTATGCGAGGTAGCCGACGGCGCCGCCCGCCATCGGCGCCAGCCCCGCGCGGCGCGCGAGCCTGCGCCTGCGCAGCCGGTCGCGCAGGTAGTCAATCGCGCGGACGCCCGCAAGCTCCTCGGCCCCGCCGCCCGCGCGCTCAAGGACGGTAGAGTCGCCGCGGCCGCGGACGATTAGCTCGGGCGCGGCGCCGATGAAGGAGTAGCGCGCTATCCGCTCGCCACCCTCGACGGATTCGAGCAGGAAGGCGTAAGGCTCCGAGCCGGCGACGCGCATGAAGGCGCCGACGGGCGTCTGCAAGTCCGCGAGGACGGTTCGCGCCACGGGGACGACGTTGCCGCGCGCCGCCTCGGCCTCGAACTCCTCGAACGTCGCCGGCTGTAAACCGATCATGTGAAGCGAGTGGGTTAGCGAAGAGAGGGGAGTCTGTCAGCCGGCGCCGAGCGTCGAGTTGTTGAGCCAGTGGCCGCCGTCAACGACGATGACGGCGCCGTTGATGAAGCTCGCCGCGTCGGAGCACAAGAAAACGGCGCAGGTCTCTACGTCGCGTATGCGCCCGAAGCGGCCGAGCGGGACTGAGCGCCGCAGCCGCTCCTTAACGTCCGGCGGGACTAGGCGCTTCATCCCCTCGGTGTCTTCAATCGGCCCCGGCGCGATGGCGTTCACGCGTATCCCGTGGCGGCCCCACTCCACGGCGAGGTTGCGCGTCAGGGCGTCAACGCCGGCCTTCGCCGCGGAGACGTGTAGCTGGTACGGCGTCCCGACGTAGTGGAGCGTGGCGCTGATGTTGAGAATCTGGCCGCGCCGT
>DASPKR010000469.1:0-2931 GCA_035627975.1 Pyrinomonadaceae bacterium
CGGCGGCGAGCTCATCGAGGCCGACGCCGAGCGCTTCATACGCGAGAAGCTCGGCCTCGCCGAGCAAAGCTCCGTCGAGCCCTGCGAGAACAAGAAGCCGTAGCGTGCCGGTGCGCGAGCGTCAAAACCTTACTCAAGACAGTCAGCCGAAACCTCTCAGGCAGTTTCTCCCGCCCCGCCTTCGCACCCCGCGTGAAATTCTTTCCGCGAGCACGTTAGCCGCGCCGCGCGCGCGCCTGCTATTATGTCCTGCTTTCTCCCACATCATATTTTCGACCGCTTCTGATAGATGAAACTACGCATCCTCTACCACGGCCACTGCTTCGACGGCGTGGCCTCGGCCGCCGTCTTCACGCGCTTCTACCGCTCGCGCCGCGGCGGGGGGTTGCAGGTCGCCTACACGCCGCTCATGCACACCGCGGGCGACCTCTTCGACGAACGCATGTTCGACGGCGACGAGAACGCCATAGTTGACTTCAAGTACTCACCCTCCGGGCGCGTCACATGGTGGTTCGACCACCACCAGTCCGCCTTCCTCACGCCCGAGGACGAGGCGCACTTCCGCGCCGACCGCTCCGGCCGGAAGTTCTGGGACCCCGAGAGCAAGTCCTGCACGGAGTTCATTGCGCGCGTCGCCTCCGAGGAGTTCGGCTTCGCGGACGCGTCGCTCGCGCCGCTCGTCGCCTGGGCGCACACGATAGACGGCGCCTTCTACGAGTCGGCCGCGCAGCCCGTAGAGCTGCGCGAGCCCGCCCTCCAGCTCATGCAGGTCATCGAGAACGTCCCCGACGAGGAGTTCATCGAGCAGATAATACGCGGCCTCTCCGAGCGCACGCTCGACGAGGTGGCCTCGGGCGAGGACGTGCAGCGGCGGTTCCGCCCGCTGCTCGAGCGCCACCGCGAGACGGTCGAGCTCATACGCCGCAAGGCCGCGTACTCGCGAGGCGTCGTCACCTTCGACCTCGCGGACGAGGGGCTCGCCGGCTTCAACAAGTTCATCCCCTACTACATCTGCCCGGAGACGACCTACTCGGTGGCGGTGACGCGCGGCCCCGCGCGCGCGAAAATCTCGGTGGGCTCGAACCCGTTCAGCCCGCGCCCGCGCCGCCACAACCTCGCCTCCATCTGCGAGCGCTACGGCGGCGGCGGCCACGCCGTGGTCGGCGCGGTCTCCTACCGCCCCGACGAGGTCGAGCGCGCGAGGGAGACGGCGCGCGAGATAGTCGCCGAGCTTCAGGAAGGCTTCGACGGTTAAGCGCCCCCGGACTTTCCGTTGACAGCGCCGCGGGGTTGCAATAGTCTTCGGCGCGCCCCTCCGACACGCCTCAGCCTTTCCACCGAAGGAGGACGGACATGACGACTAACCAGAAGTACCTCGTGCTGGCCTGCGACGGCGGCGGCATACGCGGGCTGATAACGGCGCTGCTGTTAGAGCAGCTCGGCCCCGGCCTGCTCGGTCAGGTCTATCTGTTCGCGGGGACTTCGACGGGCGGCATACTTTCTCTCGGGCTCGCATGCGGCGTCCCCGTGGCGGAGCTTGTGAGCCTCTACGAGACCGACGGCGAGCAGATATTCACTAAGAGCCAGTGCCTAGGCGGGCCGGGCGCGCAGGCCGCCGCTGCCGCCGCATTGGCCCCCGCGCAGGGCGCGCCGGTCGGCGGCATCTGGACTGACATACTTCAGTACCTGGCCGAGCTCATCTGCGTGAAGTACGACAACGCGGGGCTGATGGGCGCCGTCAACTCCACGCTCGGCGGGAGCGCCGGCGCGACCCTTTCGAGCCTCGACAGGAACGTGATGGTCACGACCTTCCAGCTCTACGGCAACGAGCCGAACGGCGCGTGGGGGCCGCTGGAGCTTCACAACATACCGAACATTACGGACAACCCCAGCGCCTCGACGAAGGTCATTGACGCGGCGATGAGCACGAGCGCCGCGCCGACTTACTTCCCGCCCTACAACCACCCGGCCTTCGGCTACTGCGCCGACGGCGGCGTCTTCGCCAACAACCCGGCGCTGCTCGCCGTCTCCAAGCTCATCGAGTCGGGCATACCGCTCGAATCCATCTGGGTGCTCTCGCTCAGCACGGGCAACACCGTCAACAGCTACCCGCCGTCGCTGATTAACAGCGTCTATGCGCCCGCCTCGGCCTTCGGCCCCTTCTTCTGGCTCTTCCCCGAGGCGCAGCAGTCAACGCAAGGCACGCAGCAGACTTACACGCCGGGCATGCCGCTCACCTCCGCGCTGTTCGACGGCGTCTCCGAGGTGAACGACTACCAGTGCTCGCTCGTCCTCCCGAAGGGGCAGTACAAGCGCGCCAACGTCCCGCTCACGGCCCCCGTCGCGCTCGACGACTACTCGCCGCAGGCGATACAGGCCATGAGGGACGCCGTAAGCAGTTACACGGGCGAGTCGGGCGGCGAGTGGGCCGGCATCGTGAGCTGGATAAACGACAACTTCCCTGGCGGCTCCTGAGCGGCTCCGACGAAGAAGAAAGCCACGGGGACGGCTCCCGGCGGGAGCCGTCCCCGTGGCTTTAGCGTCGCCCGTCGTCTTCTTTCTAACGCGCCATCAGCGCCTCTATCTCTTCGATAGTTTTGGGCGCCTTATCAGTTAAGACGAGGTGGCCTTCCGCGGTGACGAGCACATCGTCCTCGATGCGGACGCCTATGCCGCGGTACTTCTCCGGCACACCCTCGGCCGTCTCGGAGACGTAGATGCCCGGCTCGACCGTCATCACTATCCCTGCCTCGACGGGGCGCGGCTCGCCGCCGTCGGTCTGGTACGGGCCAACGTCGTGCACGTCCATGCCGAGGTAGTGGCCGAGGCGGTGCATGTAAAACTTCTTGTAGCCCTCCTCCTCTATGAGCTTCCCGACCTCGCCTTCGAGCAGGCCCAGCCGAACCATCCCCTCGGTCAGAATCTCCACGG
>DASPKR010000470.1:0-5963 GCA_035627975.1 Pyrinomonadaceae bacterium
CGTTGAACCAGAGGTAGGCTATCTCCGTGCGGAAGAAGCAGTAGAGCACGACTGCCTCGCCCGCCCCGGCGCCTGCGAAGGCGGCGGTGCCGCCGACGCGCTTGAAGTAGAAGGCCAGGAGGAATATGCCGAGGATTGTGCCGTAGAAGAGCGAGCCGAGGCGGTTGACGGCCTCGACCAGTGAGCCGAGCTGGCCCGCGTACTCTGCGAACGCCATGGCGAACAGCCCCCAGAAGAGCGTCGCGAGCTTCGACGAGATGAGGAAGTAGCGCTCGCCCCGGTCGCGACGGAAGAGGCGGCGCTGTATGTCCACCACTGTCGTCGAGGCGAGCGCGCTCAGCTCCGACGCCGACGAGGACATCGAGGCGAAGAAGACGGCCGCCAGCACCAGCCCCACCACGCCCGCCGGCATGTAGCGCGTGACGAAGGTGAGGAAGACGTAGTTCGTGTCGTTCGTGTTGGCGCCCGGGTCTTCGGCCTTCATCAGGCCCGCCACGCGCTCGCGCACGCCCCTGGCGCGCTCCTGCGCGGCGCGCAGGGCTTCGGCAGCCTCGGCCTCCGCCCGGCCGTCGCCCGAGCGCGCGGCCTCTACGACCCTGCGCGCCTCGCGCGCACGCGCTTCGACCGCCCCGGCGTGCTCGGCCTCGAGCGCGGCGAACTCCGCGGCCCTCGGCCCCCGCCGAACCTTCTCGACCTCTACGGGGTTGAAGAAGACGGGCGGCGCCGTGAACTGGTAGAAGGCGAAGACCATCGCGCCGATGAAGAGTATGAAGAACTGCATCGGCACTTTGGCGAGCCCGTTAAAGAGCAGCCCCAGTCGGCTCTGCGCGACGGACGCGCCGCAGAGGTAGCGCTGCACCTGCGACTGGTCGGTGCCGAAGTAGGAGAGCGCGAGGAAGCAGCCGCCCACGAGCCCCGACCAGAAGTTGTACTGGCTCTTCACGTCGAAGGAGAAGTCAACGGCCTCGAGCCTGCCGGACTTGCCGGCGACGCTGAGCGCCTCCGTGAAGGAGACATCGGCCGGCAGCAGCCAGACGATTGTGAGGAAGGCGACCAGCATGCCTCCCATGATGATGAGCATCTGCTGGAAGTTCGTGTTGTCAACGGCGCGCGCGCCGCCCAGCGCCGTGTAGAGCGTCACAGTCCCGCCGAGGACGAGCACGACGAGCCTTATGTCCCAGCCCATCAGCGCCGAAAGGATGAGAGACGGCGCGTAGATGGTGAAGCCCGCGCCCAGGCCGCGCTGGATGAGGAAGAGCGCGGCGGCGAGCGTGCGCGTCTTCAGGTCGAAGCGCCCTTCGAGGTACTCGTAGGCCGTATAGACTTTCAGGCGGTGATAGACGGGGACGGCCGTGGCGGCGAGCACGACCATCGCGACCGGCAGTCCCAGATAGAACTGCACGAAGCGCATGCCGTCGGCGTAGGCTTGGCCCGGCGTGGAGAGGAACGTGATGGCGCTGGCCTGCGTCGCCATCACCGAGAGCGCGACGTGGTGCCAGCGCATGGCGCGGTCGGCGACGAGGAAGTCGTCGAGGTCGCGCGTCCTGCGGCCCTTCCACAGGCCGTAGAGCACGATGCCCGCCATCGAGGCGACGAGCACGACCCAGTCGAGCGCCCTCATCCCGAGAAAGCCCTCGTGAAGAGATAGAAGAGCGCGACCTCTAAGGCGAGAATCAAAAGCAGCGCGGCGTAGAGCGCGCGCCAACTGCCGCCAAACGGCGGCGCCTCTTCGGCCGCGCCCGTCCGCCCGTCCCTGCGCCCGTCGTCAGTCATTTCACACCGCCCTTCCCGGCCGAGACCATGTTGACGAAGAGGCGGTAGGCACCGGGGACGCCCGCCGGAAGTTGCCGGAAGAAGGCGAGCGACGTATAGACGTAGGTGCCGCGGCCGTGGCGCGCGACGAGGGTTGCGCCGCGCAGGGGGCGCTCGCCGGGGTCTGCGAACTCGAAGAGCGCGAGGTAGCGCGCGTCCCACTCGGAGGGGAAGTTCAGTCCCCGCTCCTGAACCCAGCCTTCAAAGTCGGCCGCAGCTATCTGGTTCGGCTCGCGCAGCAGAGGGTCTTCCGGCGCGAGCACGCGCACCGGCGCCGTCTCGTCCGTGACGCGCTCGCTGCGCGAGAGCTTGAGTGGGTAGGGGCCGAGCGCGAAGTTGTCGAGCGCCGCCTCGGCCGTGTTGTACTGGGCGACGAGCGTGCCGCCTCGCTCGACGTAATCGAGCAGGCGGGCCTGCCTCTGCCTGAGCCGAGGCCGAGTGTTGTAGGCGCGCACGCCCACGACGACTACGTCGAAGCGAGAGAGGTCGGCCGAGTCGAGGTCTTCGTCCGAGAGGAGCGAAACGTCGTAGCCGGCCTGCCTGAGCGCCTCCGGCACCTCGTCGCCCGAGCCCATCACGTAACCGACGCGCGAGCCGCGCCTCCGCAAATCCAATCTGACGAGCCGCGCCGCCGCCTCGGGGAAGACCGTCTGCGGCGGGATGTGCTCGTAATCAATCTGGACAAGCCCGCGCGTCAGGCGCTCGCCCCCTGAATCGAACTCGGCGCCGAGCGAGCCCGCAGCCTCGCCTTCGGGCGGCGTGACTGCGAAGGCCGCCTTGAACTCCTCGCCTTTCGTCTTGAGCGTCACGGGCACCTCGCGCGGCGAAGAGGCCCAGCCGTCCGGCAGCCGCAGCCGCAGCACGCCCGAGACCGCCGCCGCCGCGTTACTCTTCAGGCTCACGCTAACCTCTTTGGGCCGCCGCTCGGGGAAGACCAGGACTTTCTCTTCGAGCCGCACGGCGACCGCGGGGACTAGGACGAAGGGGCGGTAAAGCTCTCCGCGCACGCGGTCGGTCCAGCGATAGACGACGGGCAGCGTGTACGTGAGAAGCTCGCGGCCCGACCCCGCTTCGAGCACGAGCGTGGCCGTCAGGGCGGGCCTCCCCACGGGCTCGCCTACGAGCGTCTGCTCTGCAACCTCAAATAGCCCCCGCGCCGTCGAGCCTGCGAGCCAGTATGGTTGGGTCGCGGGCGAGCCCGCGGGCAGTCGCGCGGCGGATTCGGTCTGCACCGGCTGGTTGTTTTTAAGCTCGGCATCAACGACAGGCCCTGTGACGGGCTGCACCGGCCCTACCATTCGCCGGCGGAGCCTGAAGGGGAAGTCGGAGCGGTTGACGAGAGTCGTCGTGATTTTGACCTCGGCGCCGGGCGCGGCCTGCGGCTCCGACGCGACTGCCTCCATCCAGAGCCCCGCGCACGCGCGTATGACTTCGAGCAACTCCCGCCGCTTCGCCGCGACGAGCGTGTCGCCCTCCGGTAGCTTGCGCATCTCTGCGTGCGCGGCGACGAGCAAAGGCAGTATGGCCTGCGGGTCGGAGGCGTCGTACTTGCCCGCCGCCTCAGCGAGAATCCGCCCGACGGCCTCGCCGCCCGCGACGCGGCGCCAGCTCAAGTCAACGCCGTCGAAGATGTCGGCGCGCGCCTCTTCGCCCGCGAGGTGCGCGAAGTAGTTGACCGAGGGGCCGCGGCGCTCGGCCGAGCCGAATCCCTGGCTCCTGTGCTGGCTGCGGCTCTGCGCTGCTATCTCCGTGTAGGAGCGGCCCAGCAGAGGGTTGTAGGCGCCCACGTCAACGCTCAGGAGCCTGTCGGCGCCGGCGGGCCGCTCGCCGCCCCGGACGAAAGCGTTCCAGAGCAGGCGCTTTGGGCGCCAGGGTTTGACGTAAGCGAGCTGTTCGGGGAAGCGCGCGGGGTCGCCCGCGGCCTCGAAGGCTTCGCGCGCGAGCACGGCCGAGGCCGTGTGCTGGCCGTGCCCGCCCTCGCCGGTCGTGGGGAAGCGCGTGATGACAACGTCGGGGCGGAGGCGTCGTATCGCCCAGACCACATCGGCGAGCGCCGCGTCGCGCCCCCAAACGCGCAGCGCCTCCTCCGAAGACTTCGTGAAGCCGAAGTCAACGGCGCGCGTGAAGAGCTGCTCGGCGCCGTCTATCCTGCGCGCGGCCAGAAGCTCGTGCGTGCGCACGAGCCCGAGGAGCGCGCCCTGCTCGGTGCCTATCAAGTTCTGTCCGCCGTCGCCGCGCGTGATTGACAGGTAGGCCGCGCGCACGCCGCGCCCCTGCGCGAGGTAGGCGAGCAGCGCTGTGTTCTCGTCGTCCGGGTGCGCGGCGACGTAGAGCGCGCTGCCCAGGACTTGCAGCCGCTTGAGCGCTAGCGCCGTCTGCGCGGCATCCATCACGGACGGCGCCTGCGCGCGCACGGCCGCAGGTAAGAACAACAGCAGGAGCGGCAGGCAGGCGGCCGGCCAGAGTCTTCGTAGTCTTAGCTTCATGCTCGGTCGAAATAGTGCGGTTTAAATCTCGGCTGGCACGTATTCTTCCGAAACCCGGCGGGGACGGTCAACCGCGGTCGTGTAAAAAGTTTTCGCGCGACCGCGTCAGGGGTTGGTCTGCGGTGTGGGGGCGGCGGTGTTGCGCGGGGCGCCCGTGGCGGAGTTGGCGTTCGAGTTGGCGGCGGCGTTCGAGTTCGACTTGGCCTGCTCCTGCTTGCGACGCTTCTCGAGTTGTTCGAGGAAGGCTTCGCGCCGCTCGCGCCCGGCCTTCGCACGTTCGAGCGCGTCGGTCGCGGCGTAGTAGTCGGGGTTGATTTCGAGGGCCTTGTTCAAAGCCTTGATGGACTCGGGGTACTGCGCGAGCTTGTAGTGCGCGAGGCCCAACTCGTAGTACTTGTCGTCGTCCTCCTCGGGCGAGTTCTTTATGGACTCCTTGAAAGCCTTGACGGCCTCCTCGTACTCGCCGAGCTTGACGTGCGCGAGGCCGAGGAAGTAGAGCGCCTCGGCGTTCTTCTCGTCGTGCTTGAGCACTCGCTCGTAAGCCTCGACCGCCGCCTTGAAAGCCTTGTCGGCCTCGTCGTCCTCGCCGAGCGCGGCGTGCGCGAGGCCGAGGCGGTAGTAAGCCTCGGCGAAGTCGGGTTCGATCCGCGTGGCTTCGGCGAAAGCCTCAACGGCCTCGCGGTCGCGGTTCTTCCTGTACGCCTCCATGCCGCGCTGGAAGAGGGCGCGCGCGTCGGCGCCGGCCGCCTGCCCGTTCGGCTGACCCGCGCCACCGCCTTCGGCCGGCGCGGCGTCGGCCTGCGTGTTCGCCGAGCCGCCGCCGGGCCCGCGCAGCCAGGAGCAGCCCGAAGCGGAGAGCGCCGCCGAGGCGACGAGCGCCAGCATGATTCTGGGCAGAGCTTTCATTGTTCGTCCTTCGTTACGGCGGCGGGCAAGTCGCGAGAACTGTATCTACGCCAAACCGGCGGGCGAAGTCAAACCGGGATAGTGGACTGGTTGTTGCCTTTAAATTGACGAAGCCGGGAGGAGTGTATCGGTTGCGTTCAAGGGAGGCGGCGGCGTGATGGATTACAGGGGGCGCGAGGCGTTCGTAAGTCCAAACGACGAAACAGTTCCGCTAGAGCCCGAGAGGGCCGTGCGAGCGCCGCGCTTCGACGAGAAATCAATACAGCGCGCGAGGCCCGCCGTCCCGCTGAGGACGGGCGAGCCGCGGCGCCGGGCGGCGCTGCCGGTCAGCATGATTGTCGTCTGCGTCGTCGCGCTGCTCGCGGGCGCGGGGCTAGGCGTCGTGGTGCTCACGCTCATGCGCGGCGACGACACTGGCGCCGGGGCGCGCGACACGGCGCAGCGCCGTGCGGCGGAGAGCGAGCCGGCCGTGCGCGACGAAGCCGCTATAGGCGCCGCCGCCCTGCCTGCCGAAGAGGCCAGAGAGCAGGCGGCCGGCGACGATAACGCTCTCGCCGCCGGGACGGCCGAAGAGGCAGCCGCTCCGGGCGACGCGCGCGCGGAGCTTCGCGGCGCGCTCGAAAGCTGGCTCGCGGCCACGAACGCGCGCGACCTCGAAAGGCAGATGGTCTTCTACGACTCGACTCTCGAAGCCTTCTACCTCTCGCGCGGCGCCTCGCGCGCGGCCGTGCGCGCCGAGAAGGCCCGCGCCTTCTCGGG
>DASPKR010000471.1:0-7506 GCA_035627975.1 Pyrinomonadaceae bacterium
GGCCGAGACCCCGTGCTCGCGAACGCGACTAGCACCGTGGCGCTCTGGCCCGCGTCGCTCGCAGGGGTTTACGGCTTCCGGCGAGAGCTGGGCGGGGGCAGGCGGTGGCTCCTGCTCTTCGGCGCCCCTTCGCTCGCGGGCGGCGTCTTGGGCGCGGTTCTGCTGCTGCGCACGCCCACGGGGACGTTCGCGCGCCTCGTCCCTTACCTCATACTCTTCGCCACGCTGCTGCTCGCGCTACAGGAGCCGATCTCGCGCAGGCTGCGCGGCGGCGATGACGCCGACGAGCGGAATCCTTCGAGGGCGTGGGCCGCCGGGGCGGTGGCCTTTCAGTTCCTGGTGGGAGTTTACGGCGGCTACTTCGGGGCGGGGATAGGGATACTGATGCTGGCGGCGCTCGGGCTTTTGGGCTTCAGCGACATTCACCGCATGAACGCGCTCAAGAACCTCCTTGCAATCTGCATCAACGGCGTGGCCGCCGCCTACTTCATCTTCTCCGGCGCGGTCATCTGGGCCGACGTGCTCGTGATGACCTTCGCCGCGATAGCCGGCGGCTACGCGGGCGCGCGCCTCGCCTACCGCCTCGGCCGGCGCTTCGTCCGCGCGGCCGTCGTCGCCATCGGGCTGGTGATGGGCGTGTCGCTCTTCTTCCAGTAGTCAGAGGCTTCGCGCGCCGAAGGTGTCGCAGCGGCGAACGTCGCCGGACTCGTAGCCGTTGCGGAACCAGCGGGCGCGCTGCTCCGAGGTGCCGTGCGTGAAGGAGTCGAGGACGACGTAGCCTTGCGCCTGCCGCTGTAGGTTGTCGTCGCCGATGGCCGTGGCGGCGCGCAGGGCCTCCTCCACGTCGCCCGGCTCGACTAAGCCCCGCTTGTCTGCGTGGTGAGCCCAGACGCCCGCGTAGCAGTCGGCCTGAAGCTCTAATCTGACGGACAGACGGTTCGCCTCGGCCTCGCCCGCGCGCTGCTGGGCGGAGTGGACGCGGGACATCGTGCCGGTAAGGTTGCTGACGTGGTGGCCGACCTCGTGCGCGATGACGTAGGCCTGGGCGAAGTCGCCGGGCGCGCGGAACTGGCTCTTCAGCTCGCGGTAGAACGAGAGGTCTATGTAAACCTTCTGGTCGCCGGGGCAGTAGAAGGGGCCGACCGCCGACTCGGCCATGCCGCAGGCCGAGCGCACCTGGTCGGAGAAGATGACGAGGCCGGGCTCCCTGTAGGCGCGGCCGCCCTCGCGGAACACTTCGTTCCAAACGTCCTCGGTGCTGCCGAGCACGGCGCCGGTGAAGTCGCGCATCTCGTCCTCGGCCGCGTTCGCGGGGCGGCCCGCCTGCTGGCCCGGCCCCTGCGCGGGGCCGCCGCCCTCGCCGGGCGACTGGTTGAGTAGCTGGCTCGGGTCAACGCCGCACAAGAGCGCCGCTACGAGCAGCACGAGGCCGCCGAGCCCGCCGCCCACGACCACGCCGCCGCGCCCCAGGCCCCGGCGGTCTTCCACGTTCGTGCTCTGGCGCTGCCCTCTCCAACGCATAATTAAATGTTCCCTCCCTCACCGCCGCGCGCCGGTACGTGCGCGCCCTCGCGCCGCGCCTTCGGCTTCGCGCGCGCCGCTTCGGCCGCGCCCTCGCGCGGCGGGAGGTCGCGCGACTCGCCCGCCGGGGGCTTGCTTGCGCGCTCCTCCGCGGCCTCGCGCCGCCCCTCCCTGTGCAGCTTGTACGCGCGCATGGCGAGCGCCAGCGAGGCCCACACCCCCACGAAGGCGAGCGGGAACGCGACGCCGCGCGGCCACTTCACCGCCACGAGCGAGAGCGCGAAGAGCGTCAACGCGGAGAAGACCATCAGCCGCGCCTCGGCCGGCCCAAGCTCGCGCCGGTTCGTGATGGCGGCCTTGACGGCGCTGCCGATGCCGATGGCCCCCGCGGCCGCGCGGCCCGCGCTCCCGCGCCGGCTCCCCAGACCTTTGCGCGGCAGCTTCCTCTCGGGGCCGGCCGAGTAAAAAACTCTCCGCCTGCCGCCGAGCACTATCTCGGTCGAGTGCTCGAGGTCGCGGCAGTACATCTCCTCCATCTTGTGCGCGAACTCCTCGTCCTCAATGGTAACGTCCAGCTCCCAGTTACCCATCCAGCTCGCGACGTTCAGGTTCGTCGAGCCGACGCGCGCCCAGCGGCCGTCAACCACGGCCGTCTTCGCGTGAATCATCGTCCCGTTCCACTCGAAGACGCGCACGCCCGCTTCTAGCAGCGCGCGGTAGTTGACGCGCGAGAGCGCGGCGATGACGGGTATGTCGCTCGAAGAAGGGACGAGTAGTCGCACGTCAACGCCGTCGCGCGCCGCGGCGCGCAGCGCCTGCACGTACATGTTCGTGCCGACGAAGTAGGCGTCCGTGAGCCAGAGGGTCTCGCGCGCGCCCGCCGCGACGAGTTGTTCGAGGCGGTACATGCCTACCGAGTTCGGCTCGGTCGCAATCACTCGCAGCGCCACGTCGCCCGCGTGCGGGATGGACTCGCGCGCGGGCAGTTCGTCCTCGGGGATTGATTCGGCGCACGAAGACCGCCAGGCGCTCGCGAAGGCGAGCCCGATGTCCGCGACCGCGGGCCCGCGAATCTCGACGCCGGTGTCGCGCCACGGCTCTTTGCCATCGTAGCCCACCCAGTCGCGCCCGACGCACAGGCCCATTACGAAGCCGACGCGCCCGTCCACGCCTATCATCTTCCTGTGGTCGCGGTTGAGCCAGCCGAACGGCTCGCCTAGCCGCGGAGGGTTGAAGGCGTTGACCTCGACGCCCGCCTCCCGTAGGTCGCGCCAGAACCGGCCCGAGGTCTTACCTATCGCGCCCATCCAGTCGTAAATGACCCGGACTCGCACGCCCTCGCGCGCCTTGCGCTTGAGCGCCTCGGCGAACTCGCGCCCCACGTCGTCGTCGTGGATGATGTAGCTCTCGAAGTGAACCCACCGCTCCGCCGACGCGATGGCTTCGAGCCACGCGGGGTAGTTCTCCCCGGCGTCCTTGAGCAGCCGGACGCTGTTGCCGGCGATGAGCGGCGCGCCCGTCGCGCGCGCATAAGCCTGCTCGACGAGCTGGCGCGTGGGCGACTGCTCGTCGGCCATCGCCTTCGCGAACGTCCCCGTCTCGTTGACTTCGGTCGCCATAAACTTGCGAATCTACACGCGCCGTCTCTGCCCTTTGTGCAAGAGAGTTAACAATTCTGTTGCGGGGAGCCTGGCCGCCCTTATGATAGCGCGTTTTCGGCCGCGCGGCGCGCGGAAGTCGTTGGCCGGCGCGCGCGGGCGTCGTGCATAATGTCGGCCGGAGGGAACACAAGACATATGGAAGCGAAGCGGCGCGCGGGCGAGCGCGCGGTTGAGTTCGTCGAGGACGGCATGGCCGTCGGCTTAGGCACGGGCTCGACCGCCCACTGGGTCGTGGAGGGGATCGGGCGCCGCGTGCGCGAGGAGGGATTGCGCGTGCGCTGCGTGCCGACCTCGCGCAGGACTGAGGAGCATGCGCGCTCGCTCGGGATACCCCTCGTCACGTTCGCCGAGGTGCGGCGGCTCGACCTGGCGATTGACGGGGCCGACGAGATAGGCCCCGGCCTCGCCCTCATAAAGGGCGGGGGCGGCGCGCTCCTGCGTGAGAAGCTGGTGGCGCGCGCGGCCTCGCGCTTCGTAGTCGTGGCCGACGAAGGCAAGCTCGTCGAGAGGCTCGGCAAGTTCCCGCTGCCTGTCGAGGTCGTGCCGTTCGCGTGGGAGACCACGGCCGAGCGCGTCGCGCGAGCCGCCGGGGCCGAGCCCGTGCCGCGCCGCGCCGAGGGCGGCGAATTCTACCTGACGGACAACGGCAACCTCATACTCGACTGCCGCTGCGGCGAGATAGCAGACCCCGAACGGATGGAGCGCGAGCTGAAGCTCATCACCGGCGTCGTCGAGTGCGGCCTCTTCGTCGGGATGGCCGACGTGGCTGTCGTGGCCACGGACGACGCGGCGCGCGTCGTCGAGCGCCGGGACTGACGCGAACGAAGGGCCAAAGTGCGGTCACACCTGATGCTCTTGCTCGCCGCCTCGTGGGGGCGGTCTCTCATAAAATTCTTCGCCCGCCTCGGCGTCTTCGGCCCGTTCGTGCTCGAAGCGCTCGACTCCTCCTTCTTCTACATGCCGCTGGCGAACGAGCTGCTGCTCGTCGCTCTCATACACGACGGCGGCGGCTCGCGCTGGATGTGGGCGGCCTACGCGCTGGCGGGCGCGGCCGGCACGGTGGCGGGCGTGCTCGCGCTAGACGTGGTGATGCGCCGCGTCGGCGAGGAGGGCATCGAGCGGCTCGTGCCGCGCAAGCGGTTCGGGAAGTTGAAGTCGAAGGTGGAGAGCCACACGGGATGGGTCGTCTTCGTGTCGAGCGCGCTCCCGCCGCCCTTCCCCTTCCGCGTGACGGTGATGACGGCGTCGGCCTTGCAGTGCCGCCGCGCGCCGATGCTCGCGGCCGTCTTCTTCGGCCGCACGCTGCGCTTCGCCGCCGAGGCGCTCTTGATACTCTACTTCGGCCGGCAGTTCCTGAAAGTGATGGAGTCCGAAGCCTTCGAGTACGTTATCTACGCGCTCGTGCTCGCCGCCGTGGCGGGCAGCGCCCTCACAATCTGGCGGCTCTTCGGCGGGCGTAAGCGGGGCGGCATGCGCTGACTTCTTCAGTGGAGGCCGCCCCCGCCACCCCTGCCTGTCTCGTGCTTGCCGACCTTCGGCGAGCGGCCCGACGGGGCCGAGCCGCCGCGCTTTCCCGCCCGCCTCGTCTCGTTGGCGGTCGCGCTCGCAGGCCCCGGGCGGCCACGCACCTGCGGCTCCTTGTCCTTCGCTGCCATGTCCTTCTTCTTCGCCATAGCTGCCCTCACCCGCGCCGGTTGCCCATAGCGACCCTGTCGTCGTGCTCTATGCCTGCGGCGCCCATTGCCTTCTTGTTGCCCGAGGCGGCGCAGCGCACGCGGCGCCCCGAGGTGCTGACGGTCTCGATCAGGCCCTCCTCTTCGAGCCGGCGGTAGGCGCCGCGCACGACGTTGCGGCTGACGCCCAGCCGCTCGGCTAGCGCGCGCTCGGAGCATATCTCGTCGCCCGCGTCGAACTTGCCGGCGAGGATGGCGCTGGCGATCTGGTTGAAAATCTGCGAGGTCTTTGTCTCGTCCCCGCGCTTCGCGCTGATGCGTATGTCGAGGTCAGGCATACTCAGGTCACCCGTCGCCGTAAAGGCCCTCCGCGAGGCCGAAAGCTTGAGACGGGGGCGCGGTCTTCGCGCCCCCGTCTCCTGCATCAGTCGCCGGCCGCGCTAGCCGCTCGTCTTCGCGGCCCTCGAAGTAGTGCCGCCCGTCGGTGACGACCCCGACGGGCCGTCCGTCTCCGTCATAGTCTCGTCAACCGGGGCGGTCGTCGGGAGCCCGCCCGTCGCCGTCGCCCCGAGCGCCGACGGCGGCACGGTCGCCGCGGCCGCCGAGCCCGCGTGTCGCTCGCCCTCGCGCCCGCGCCAGTTCTGCACGCGCAGGTTGTTCTGGACGTTGTTGACGCCAGATACGGAAACCGCTATGTCTTCGGCGTAGCGCTTGTCGCGCCGGCTCTCGACCTCGCCAGTGAGCACGACCTCGCCCGCGATGACCGAGACCTCGATCTCGGTCGCGTCGAGCCAGTCGTCCTCGGTCAGGCGGTCGTTTATCTCCTCGCGTATGCGCTCGTCGGAGCGGCGGTAGTTCTTCGGCCCGCGCCCTCGGTTGCGACCGCCGCGCATGTCGTCGAGGCGGCGGCGCCGCTCGGCGCCCTCGTCGCCGAACCAGGAGAGCACCTCGTCGGCCGCGCGATCAACCCAGCCGCGGCCGCCGCCCTCGCCGCGCCGCTCGTGCGACCCGCGGCCCGAGCGCTCTTTGTCGTCGCGCTCGTAGCGCCGTTCGTAGTCGCCGCCGCGCCCGAAGAAGCGGCTAGTCGTGCGGCCGTAGTCTGTGTCCTGACCGCGCTCGCGGTCGTCGCGGTCGCGGTCGTAGTCAGGCTCACGGCCGCGCTCGTAGTCGCGCGCGTAGCCGCGGCCGAAGTCCCTGCCGTAGTCGCGGCCCTCGAAGCCGCCCCCGCCGTAGTAGGTAGTCTCGCGGCCGTAGCGCGAAGGGTACTCGCGCCCGTAAGCGCCGCCGGCGTCGTAGGGGCGGCCGTAGTCGCGGCCGCCGAAAGTTTCGTAGTCGCGCTCGCCGCCGCGGCCGTAGTCGCGGCCCGAGAGCCCGTAGCCGCCCGCCGAGCCGCGCGAGCCCTCGCCGTAGTAGCCTTCGCGGCCGTAGCGCGTCGTCTCTTCATCGTCGTCGTAGTCGCGCCCGAACCGGCGTTCGCCCGCCTCGTCGCGCCCGCCGAAGCGGCCGTAGCCCCTTCCGCCGTAACGTGATGACATATACGCCTCCTCAAAATGAAAGTCGCCGCCGGCCGGCGGGAAGATATCAGGAGCCGGGCGCCGGCGACTTCCCGATTCTCATCTCTTCTGGTCGCCCCGGTCGCCCTGCCCCGGCTTAACCTTCGTCTTGGCCTCGCGCTTCACGTCCTGCGAGAGCGAGCGGCCCACGTCGTCGCTCTCCTCGAAGCGGCCCTTCTCGTCCCTGCGCACGTATCGCTTGTCAGTCCCCGTGTCTATCAGCTCGCGGTCGCCCTTCTTTCCTGCCATCTCCTAAATCCCCCTTTGGTCGAGTTCAAGAAACTGTTCGCCCCTTCAAAATCTCAAGCGCGGGCGCGGCGCGCGCTCTTCTCGCGGGAAAGTTCGGCCGCGCGCCCGAAGGCTTCCTCCAACTTCTGCCCGCCGCGCAGCACCGGGCGGAACAGGTCGCCCTTCCGACCGACGCGGCGCAGCATGTTCTTTATCGTGAAGTCGCGCGGCTCGATGCGCTTGCGCTCGACCTCCGACCATTCGAGCGGCGCCGAGACGCTCGCGCCCGGCCTCGGCCTCACCGAGTACGGCGCCGCCACGGACTTGCCGCGCGCGTTCTGCATGTGGTCAACGTAAATCCGCCCCGCGCCCCGCTTCGACTTCGAGCGCTCCACGGTCGCTATCTCCGGGTTCTCGCGCGCGACGACGGTAGCGAGCTGCTCGGCCAGCGCCGCCACCTGCTCGTATGTGTAAGCGGGCTTTATGGGGACATAGACGTGCAGGCCGCGCGAGCCCGATGTCTTCGGGTAGGAGTCGAGGCCGGCGCGCTCGAGGACGCCGCGCGTGGCCACGGCGAGGTCGCAGATGATCTCGAACTTGACGCCCTCGCTGGGGTCTAAGTCGAAGACGAACCAGTCGGGGCGGTCGAGGCTCTCGACGCGCGAGTGGAAGGGGTGGCGCTCGATGGCCCCGAGGTTCGCCATGTAGAGCAGCGTCGTGCGGTTGTCGCCGACGATGTAATCGACGGTGTGCCCGCCCTCCTCCACTTCGAGCGTCACGGTGCGGACGAAGTCGGGCACCTCGTTGACATCGTGCTGGTGGAACGACTGGCCGCGGATGCCCGCCGGGTAGCGCTTCATGATGAGCGGG
>DASPKR010000472.1:0-5093 GCA_035627975.1 Pyrinomonadaceae bacterium
GCGCCACCGACTACGTCTCGCAGGTCGACATGCGCGCCGGCTCGACCGTCAGGGCGCCCTCGGCGCGTGCGGGGCAGGCGCGCGCGGCGCGCAAGTGCGCGGCGTGCGACGCGGAGGTCGGGCAGGCGAAGTTCTGCCCCGAGTGCGGCACGCCGACCGCGCCGCGGCGCCCGACCTGCGTGGGCTGCGGCCACCAGCCCGAAGGCACGCCCAAGTTCTGCCCCGAGTGCGGTGCCAAGATGTCCGTTACCAGTTGATTTCTGATTTCGGGTTAGAAAAGCGGAGAGGGTTGAAGACAGCATCTCTGTCTTCAACCCTCTCTCTTTAATCCGCAATCCGCGATTACTCCAGCCCGGCAAGCTCCCTTTCGAGGGCGAGGAGCGTTCGCTTGAGCATGGCGCGGTGGGCGGGGCTTGAGGCACGCTCGAGTTGTTCGAGCGTGCGGGCGCGGGAGAGGTGGACTGACTCCAGCCGCTCCACGCGCGCGCGCTCCTCGGGCGAAAGCTCTTGAGAAGGGCGCCGCGCGGAGTCGCGCCAGTCCTTCTCCTCCACCTGCGCCTCGACGGCCTTGCTCTCCCAACCTCTAGCCATAAAATTCGAGAGACTGGCGAGGGGCCTTACGGTCGCCCCTTCGCCAGTCCCCCCTTGCCTGAGCCTGCCTAGTACCTGTTGTTGAGTTGCAGCGAGCGCAGAACCTGGTCGAACGCCTGCCGGTAGGTCGCGTACTCGTTCTGCGGGGCGACGGCCGCCATGTAGAAGACCTGCCCGCTGGAGAGCTGCGTGACTATGAGCGTGACGCGCTCGTTGCGGCCCGTCACGGGCGAGCGCCCGGCGAGCGTCGTCGCGAGAGCGGCGCGGCCGCCGAGCGCCGCGCGCTGGAAGCCGCCCGTCTGGCGCAGGTACTCGTTGCCGCGCGCGCTGAGCAGGTTGTTGACGAGCTCGCGGGCCGCGCCGTTCAGGTCGCGGTACTGCGTCTGGTCAACCGAGAACATGACGCCGTGCGTGATGCCCTGCCCGCCGTATGCGCCCTCGGGCGCGTAGGAGACGGCGTTATCCTGCCCGCCCAGCTCGCGCCAGTTGGAAGGCACCGCGGCGCGGAACAGGCTGTTGCCGATGTTGCGGTAGCTCGAAGACGGGTAGGCGACCCTCTCGCCGCGGGCGTAGCCGGCGTCGTTCGGGTAGCGGCCGTCGTTCGGGTAGTTGGAGCCGCCGCCCTGGTTCGGGTAGTTCTGGCCCGAGCGCGCTATCTCCTCCATCGTGCGCGCCCGCGGGTAGCCGCGGAGCCGCGCCTGCACGTCGCGGAAGCCGGCCGTGTCGCGCCTCGCAGAGCTCGGGTTGACGCGAAGCATGGCCGCCTCCTGGTTGATGCGCTCGTAGCGGTTGCCGGGGTTCGGGTGGCTCGAGAGCCACTCGGGGCCGCGCGAGCCTCCGCCCTGCTGCTCGATTGTGCGGAACATGTTTGCGAGGTCGCGCGGGTCGTAGCCGGCGCGCGCCATTATCTGCGCGCCGAGTATGTCGGCCTGCGTCTCGTACTTGCGGCTGTACTTGAGCGCGCCCGCGCCGAAGCCTATCTGGCTCCCTGCGCCGATGATGGCGCCGGGGACGCCGCCGATGACCGCGCCCGCTATCTGGCCGAGCACGGAGCCAATCTGGTACTTCTGCGTCTCGGTGGCCTGCGCCGTTGCGTGCCTGAGCGCCACGTGCGAAATCTCGTGCGCCATGACGCCGGCCATCTCGCCCTCGGTGCGCGCCGCCTCGATCATGCCGCGGTTGACGAACATCGGGCCGCCGGGCAGCGCGAAGGCGTTTATGTCGCGCGCGTCAACGACGTCGAACGAGTAGCTGAACTCCGGGTGCCGGAACTCGGCCGGGATGGCGTCAACGAGGCGGCGGCCCACCTCCTCGACGTAGTTGTCTATGTAGTTGTCGCGCAGTATCGGCATCTGCTGATAGACCTGCTGCGAGGCTTCGCGGCCGAGCTGCACGTCGTCGCTCACCTTGTACTTGTTCTTCGGGACCTCTATGCGCGTCTGCGCCAGCGCAGAGAGCGGGGCGAGCAGCACGAGCACCGCCGTCATCACCGCCGACAGCCGGCACGAACCGTTCGGTTTGATATTCGTCATCTTAATCACCCTCCGTAATGATTACCCCGAAAGCAGGAAGAGCGGCACCGCCACTCCGCCCGCCTCGTGAGCCGGAGTGTGCGTGCCGCCCGTACTTTAAGCGCCCCGCCCCCGGCTTCTTCTAAAGCCCACGTTCGTCCTGTAAAACTACAGGCGCGCGCGAGGGAGAGAGCTTCAACTTTTTGGTCAACGGCGCGCCGCAATTCGTCACTCAACCCGGAGCGCGCCGACCTATCTTAGATGAACCGCCGCGGGTGCCAGTTGGCCTTTTCTTCAGCGCCCGCGGCCCCTGCGCCGCCTCGCGCCGCGTGCGCGGGGCCTCACGGTTCTGTTGCGATCCTGTTGCGGCGCAGCTTCCGCGCCCGCCCCGCCGCCCTCGAAGCGGACGGTCGCGCCCGTCGGCGGCCGCGGTATCTCTACGGCGACGAAGGGCGAAGTGAGCGCCTGCGTTGTAACGTCTCCGGACGCCGGGCGCCGCTCCATGACGCTGACAGCAAGCACAGTGCCAATGCGCTTGATCCCGGCCATCTCTATGCTGTAGCCGCCCGTCGGGCGCTGCCCCTGATACGCCACGACTACGGCGCGCGTATCGAAGCTGACCTCCGGCATGGGGCGCCCGCCGCCTATCACCTCCCAGGCGCGCCGCCACTCGGCCTCGCCCGAAATCAGCTCGACGGCGCGGCCGCCCTCATACGCGCTGTGCGCGCCGGTCGCGAGCACGGAGAAGTCAACGGGCTTGGCCTCCTCCTGCTGCGGGCGCGCCGCCGCGGCGGCGACCGCGCCGCCCGCCCGCGCGCCGTCGTCGCCGAGCATAGCCATCCTCAGCACGCGAAGCGGCGGCGCGCCGTAGCCGAGCAGGCGGTCGTGGAACTCACCGAGCCGGAACGAGTCGCCCAACTGCCTTTGCCACTCCTGGCGCAGGCGCAGAATCTCCGCCTTGCCGAGCGTGGCGGCGAGCGACACGGGGTCGAGCGCGGCGAGCCTCGCCTCGCGCTCGGCGCTCGCACGCGCGAGATACCCCTCG
Source organism: Pyrinomonadaceae bacterium (assembly GCA_035627975.1). GTDB lineage: Bacteria > Acidobacteriota > Blastocatellia > Pyrinomonadales > Pyrinomonadaceae > QHXN01. The sequence continues at coordinate 3,148 of DASPKR010000472.1, forward strand.
CGCTCGAACAGCCCGACGGCCTCCTCGTAAGACATGCCGGCCGTGTGAACCCTCACGGCCGCGAGGTAGCCGCACAGCCGCAGCAGCGCCGAGTTCAACTGCGCTAGCCGGAGCTTCGGGTTGTTCCCGCCGAAGCCCTCGTCGAGCATCATCTGCTCGGAGTAGTGGGCCCAACCTTCGGCGAAGGTCGCGGAGCGCAGAGCCGCGCGCACGCGCGAAGGCGACTGCGCGGACTTGAGCTGCTGGTAGTAGTGGCCGGGGTAGGCTTCGTGTATCGAGGTGACCGTGAGCTGGTATCGGTTGAAGTTTTCGAGATGGTCTTCGCGGCGCTCGGCGCCCCAGGAGGCGTCGGGCGGCGTCAGGTAGTAGAAGGCTTCCGCGGCCGAGCGCTCGAAGGGGCCTGGCGAGTCGGTCGAGGAGAGCGCGAGGGCGCGCTCGTACTCGGGCGTCTCGGCGACGGTGAGGCTCTCGCGCGCGGGCGGCGTCAAAAGCTCTTCGGAGCGGACGAAGGCGCGTATGCGGTCGAGCTCGGCGCGCGCCTCTCCGACAAGGCCCTCGGCGGCGGGCCGCTCGCGCCCGAGCAGCCTGAGCGCCGCCTGCACGCCGCGGCCCGGCGCGATCTGCTCGGAGAGGTCGCGCATCTCGTCCTGCGTCTCGCGCAGCATGCGCTCGCCCTCGCGCACGAGCAAGGCCGGGGGCGTGTCTATCATCTCCTCGAAGAGGAGCTTGCGGCGGAAGGCGTCGGCGCCGAGCCGGTAGTCGCCGTTCGAGCGCGGCAGAAGCTCGCGCGAGAGCCAGTCGCGGTACTCCTTAAGCGCCGCGACGACGGAGTCGTTGGCGGCGTGGAACTCGGCGCGCCGGGCGGCCGAGAGGCCGCTTCCGCCCGCGCGCTCGAACATCTGCGGCACGACGCGCTCGAAGAAGGCGACGCTGCCCGCGGCCTGCTCAATCGCCGCCTCGGTGTGGAGCCGCGGAGGCGACTGCAAGTTCTCGCGCGCCTCGGCCAGGAGGCGCGGTATCTGGCGCTCGCGCGCGAGCACGGCGTCGAGGCGCCGCTCGATGGGCGCGTAGGCGCGCTTGAGGATGTTGTCAACGCCTTCCGACGCGAGCCGCGTGTAGAGCGCGGGGTCGCGCTGCCACGTCCCCGTCTCTTCGAGATCGAGGAGCTGCGCGCGCGCGTGCGCCATCATGACGAGAGTGTCGTAGCGCGACTCGGGGGAGAGGCGCCACTGCGGGACGCGCATGAGTTCGGCGAGGGCCGCGCGCAGGCGGCGAATCTCCTGCGCGACCGACTCGGGGCTGCGTGATTCGAGCTGGGAGTCGAGGTCGTGCAGGCCCGCGGCGGTGGCCTCGCCGGGGTTGAAGGCGTAGTGGCCGCGCAGGTACGACTCACCTAGTTGCGCGACGCGAGCGTCCCAGAGCCTGTTGACGCTCGACTCTCGCGCCGGCGCCGTGCGGCGCGTCACGCGGCGGCGCTGCGCGGCCGCGTCGGGGCCGAGCGGCGCGAGCGCGGCGAGCGCCAGAAGACAGGCGAAAAGCTTCCTTCCCATGAAGCGACAAAATCTCCCTGAGCCGGGGCTGGACTGAAAAGCGATTCGTCCGTTGAAGAGGAGACAAGAACCGCGGAAGAAGATAACACAAAAGTAGTCGGCGGCAGGTAGAAAGACTTTCTACCGGCTACTGTTTCGGCGTTATGCGGTCGTTGAGCCAGCGCGTGGCGTCGTCTAGGGGGGCTATGTGGTGGGGCTTGCCCTGCCAGACGCGCAGGCACGAGACGACGAGGAAGACGAGGGCGGCTATGGAGAAGATAGTGCCGCCGAAGTTGCGCCCCGTGACGCCGCCTATCAGGTCGAAGGCTATCGAGCCGGCCGTGATGGCGAGCTGCACGGCGAGCCCCTGCGCGGCGTGGAAGCGCGTGCGCGTCTCAGTGCGCGGGACGATGATTA